>JADLHE010000079.1 GCA_020848965.1 Saprospiraceae bacterium | reverse complement strand
TCGTTCATTAACTACTTTTTCTGCTTTGTCAAATGTTCAATATCGTTCATATCCTTTGCCCTAGCAGAAGCTTTTTTGGCTTGTAAGGGCATCGTATAAAGTCTTGAAAATCAGGATTAAAGATATTTGCCATCAGTCGGAATGTTTTCTTGTGGAAAAACGGCTTTTATCCATTTTGGGAGGATTATTGAGGTCGTAACCCCATGCCACACTATTGAGGTAAGCGGCAGCCAACAAGCGCTCAACTTGGCTTTTGCTTAACCAAAAATCAAGCTGATGATAGGCCTGCTCTAAGGTTTGAACCTTGAATTTTGTTCGGTCAAGGCGAGGTGGCTCAGCTTGATTTGCTTGTTCTACAATAAGGTCTGCCATTTTTGACTGGTTTCAACAAAAATACGAAGTAAACTTATCGGTACAAATTTCGGCTTCGCACATCTACGCTACTATCATAGTTGAGTTTTGATGCGCTCAATGTCTTCGGCGGATTTCAGCACCGTCCCAAGGGTCTGTTCCATGGCTTTGCGACTCAGTTCCCTATGCCCCAGTGCCATGAGCGATTCGGCCCAGTCAATGGTTTCCGAAATGCCCGGCGTCTTATTGAGTTTTTGCTCCCGCAATTGCTGTACCCACGTCACCACCTGCTCGGCCAGTTGGTGTTCGATGCCATTCAGCCGCTTTTTCACGATGGAAACCTCCTTCTGGTGGTCGGGATATTCGAGCCAATGATAAATGCAGCGGCGGCGCAGGGCATCGCTCAGTTCCCTTGTGCGGTTGGAGGTGAGTATGACGTAGGGGCGGTGCACGGCTTTGATGGTGCCGAGTTCGGGGATGCTGATTTGAAAGGCAGAGAGCAACTCCAGCAAGAACGCCTCGAACTCCTCGTCGGAGCGGTCGAGTTCGTCAATGAGCAGCACGGGCGATTTGTCCTTGGCGGAAATAGCCTGCAAAAGTGGGCGCTCCAGCAGAAAGTCGGGGCCGAAAATGTGACGCTCCTTTTCCTCCACCGACAAATGGCTTTGCTCCTGCAATTTGATGCCGAGCAACTGCTTTTGGTAGTTCCATTCGTAAATGGCCGTTGCCGAGTCTAGCCCCTCGTAACATTGCAGCCGGATGAGCGGTGCATCGAGGTGCTCGGCCAAGGCCAGCGCCACCTCCGTTTTGCCCACGCCCGGCGGGCCTTCGATGAGCAGGGGCTTTTGGAGTTTTAGGACAAGGAAAAGGGCGGTCGCCAATTCTTCGTCAGCCACGTAGTTGCGCTTTTCGAGCGCCTGTATGATATCTGAAATTTCTTTCAAAACTTATGGTAGTTGGTAAAATTCAATGCTGTTTTTCTGCAATGGCCAAGCTTTCCCGCTCGTGTATCGGCTGCATTTTATCTCGCAAGGAAACGCCCCGCCGCTCCTTCAAAACCGCCATTATTTCTGCAAGGATTGATAGTGCAATCTCCTCGGAGGTCTCTGCGCCTATGTCCAGCCCCGCCGGGCTGAAAATCGTGTCCAATTGCGCAGCAGAAAGCGGCCTGTCCTCCTCCTCGAACTCGTCGAGCATCCGGTTCAATTTTTTCTTCGGGCCAAGCATGGCGATGTAGCGGGCACCCTGTTGGCAAAGCTCGTGGAGCATGGCCTTGTCGTAGTTGTAGTTGTGGGTCATCAGGGCGAAGACGGTGTAGTCGTCAATGGCGATGTGCTTCAGCACCTGTTCCGGCTTTGCCACCAGCACCTGACAGGCGCTGGCGAAGCGCTCAGGACGGGCGTGTGTGGCACGGCCATCCACCACCTTCGTTTCCCAGCCGAGGATGTCGGCCATGTCCACCACGGGCATCACATCGTTGCCAGCACCGATGAGCACGAGCGAGAGGATGGGCGGCAGCATTTCATAGAAAACGGTCGCTTCACCTGCTGGGGTCGGGTATTTCACCCATTTGTTTTCACCAGAACGAAAGGCGTTACGGGCATCGTCCTGCCAGCGGTCTTGGAGCGATTCGATGGGGCATTCGCCGAAAATTTCGCCGTTTTCCCCCATAAAAAGCCGGGTGCCGGGCTGTGCCTGCCGGCGGTTGCTCAAATTGAAAAATGTAGCAATGACCGCAGTTTGGCGGCGGTCAGCAGCTTTTTTCAGCAGGGCGATGGGGTTGTTTGGGGCGTCGGAGAGGATAGGCTCGATGAGCACTTGGATGATGCCGTTGCAGCCGAGGCCGATGCCGAGCGTGGCGTCGTCCTCGTCCATGGTGTCGTAAGTGACGAGGGCCGGAACCTGCTCGTTGATGACGTGGAAAGCCTTGCGCATGGCATCGCCTTCGAGGCAGCCGCCACTGATGGCCCCGGTGAGGCGGCCATCTTCCACCACGAGCATGCGGGCACCGGGGCGGCGGTAAGAACTGCCTTCCACGTGGACGACGGTGGCAAGGGCAGAGCGCTTGCCCTCTTTTTGCAGCTCATCGTAGGAGCTGATGATTTCACGGATTTCTTTCATAGCGGTTTGTAAAAATGCAAATGGTTGAAAGGACGGGGCCTTTTCAATGCAAAATAAGTCGAAATTGGGAGAAATGTAGAATGACCAAAATCAATGGGCGGCAGTGAAAGAATCTTGGTTGCTTCGTTTTCGAAAACAATGGGCAGGGAAGGTGCCTTGGCAAGCTTTCTGGCAATCAGGTAAGTCCTAAAAAAGCCAAAGGCGAGCACCACAGAGTGGACTCGCCCAGGCTATTTAACCCCAAAAAACCAAATCTTATAGTTGGCCACCCATAACGGTGGTGAACTTTTTATTTTGTAGGACAAAGTTAAATACTTATTGCAAATTGTGCTCATCTATTTATAAGAAAAATAAAAAAAAATTTGTGCTGACTTCATACCGACGCCCACGCTGCGGAAAAATAGTAGTAGGTACAAGGGTTTCGCATTTTCAGGGGGCGTGTCACCTTATTTTTTGAAAATGAAAAACACCGCCAAAACCAGACAGGCAAACCCTGCCAAATGGTTCCACCTGAAAGCCTCCGTTTTGAACAAGACGAGCGAAAACACGGTGAATACCGTCAACGTGATGACTTCCTGAATCACTTTCAACTCCATGAGCGAAAACGGGCCACCATTTTGCTTGTAACCGATTCGGTTGGCAGGCACCATCAGGCAGTACTCAAAGAAAGCGATGCCCCAGCTTACGAGGATGATGGCCAAGAGGCCGAGGTTCTCGGTGAGCTTCATTTCTTTGAATTTCAGGTGCCCATACCAAGCAAAAGTCATGAAGGTATTTGACAGGACGAGCAGAAAAATTGTTTGTGCTGCTTTCATTGGAACTAGATTTGCAAGGCTGCAAAGGTACAAGCCTATAAGCTATTGACCTTCAAAGGGCTTGTTTCATAAGATTTTCAATATCTTCGCCCCCGCTTTTCGCTTCGCAACGACTTGGTAATACTCGAAACTTGACAAATTGGGAAATGGGAACTGCCGACCGCACAATGCGTCATTGTTGCCTTACCCTTATTCATTTTCATAGCTACTTAGCAGGTGGTTTTTTGAGAAAAATTTTAAATTTTTCTCAAAACACCACAAAGCTTGGGAGGAGAGAAAAAATGAAATTTTTTCTCTCCTCCCACGCCCACCTAATTAGTTACCATTTTCAACGAAAACAACCTTGAATGAGTCAGTTTAAGCCTTTTAAGCACCCATACCCCACCGACAAGAAGTACTCGCAGAAAGTGGCCTATTTCAGTATGGAGTTCGCCATTGACCAAGCGCTGAAAATCTACTCCGGTGGACTTGGCTACCTCGCAGGCTCGCACATGCGCAGTGCCTACGACCTGAAACAGAACCTCATCGGTATCGGAATTTTGTGGAAGTACGGCTACTATGACCAAGTCCGCAACGGCAACGGCGAAATGGACGTGCTTTTCATGGAACGCCAGTACAATTTCTTGGAAGACACGGGCATTGACTTCAAAATACAGGTCAACAAGCACGACATTACTGTGAAGGTTTGGTACCTACCGCCTCATGTGTTCGGCTCGGCGCCGCTGTTCCTGCTGTCCACCATCCATCCAGAGAACGATTACCTGGCGCAGACCATCTGCCACCGCCTTTATTCCAACAACACGGAGGCCAAGGTGGCACAGTCCATCCTGCTGGGTATGGGCGGCGCAAAACTGCTCGACATCCTAGGCTATAACGCCGATGTTTACCATCTGAACGAGGCGCACGCATTGCCTGCGGCGTTCCATCTTTACGATAAATTCGGTGCGCTCGACGAAGTGCGCAAGCACATGGTGTTCACCACGCACACCCCCGTGGAGGCTGGCAACGAGAAGCACGACATACACCTGCTGGAGCGCATGAGCTTCTTCGGAAACGTGACCCTGAGCGAGGTGCGCCGCATTACGGGCATTGCCGACGATGTGTTCAGCCACTCGCTGGCGGCACTGCGCATGTCCCGCATGTCCAATGGCGTTTCAAAAATACACGGCGAAGTGTCCCGTGAAATGTGGAGCGGCTACGACAATATCTGCCCCATCACCCACGTGACCAACGCACAGAACCACCTTTATTGGCACGACCCCGAACTTGATGCAGCCCTCGAAAATAGCGACGACGATGCGCTCGAAGCCCGCAAAACTGAGTTAAAGCTGCGCCTGTTCGAGGTGGTGGCCGACCAGACGGGCAAGATTTTCCAGCCGGATGTACTGACGCTCGTTTGGGCAAGGCGCTACGCTGGCTACAAGCGGGCCGACCTCATCACCCGTGATTTGGATGCTTTTGAAAGGCTGCTCAACAATAAGGAAATGCCCATCCAAATCATTTTTGCGGGCAAACCTTACCCGATGGACTATGACGCCATCGGCACCTTCAACAAGCTGGTACACATCTCCAAGAAATACTCGAATGTGGCCGTCGTCACGGGCTACGAGCTTTCCCTGTCCAAAATCATGAAACAGGGCAGCGATATTTGGCTGAACAACCCACGCATTCCTCGTGAGGCATCCGGCACCAGCGGCATGACCGCCGCCATGAACGCCTGCGTGAACCTTTCTACTTGGGATGGTTGGATTCCGGAATGTGCTAGCCACGGCCACAACTGCTTCGTGACCGAAATGGCGAACCTCGACTGGCCAGAGGGCATCCAAGACGAGTTCGACCGCCGCAATATCATGAATGTTTTGGAGGATGAAATCTTGCCGCTTTACTATAAAAAGCGTAAAAAATGGCTCGCCGTCGTGAAGAACAGCATGAAAGAAGTGGTTACTTTCTTCGATTCTGACCGCATGGCCGACGAGTACTACAAGAAGATGTACAAAGTGGGTGCGAAGAAGATGGAGCTTGCCTGAAG
>JADLHE010000078.1 GCA_020848965.1 Saprospiraceae bacterium | reverse complement strand
GCCGTAATTATTGGGTTTTTCTGCTGCTTTGCTTCGCAAAACAGCAGAAAAACCATTTTTGAATCTGCCCAACTTACTTCGCCACCACCAACTTAGCGTGATAAGGCTTGCCGTCGGCAATGATTTGAAGGAAGTACATGCCCGGCGCTTGGTTGCTCATGTCAATGGACTGGTTGAAGCCCGCAGTATTGTCCTGTTGCGAAGCAAAAATCAACTGGCCGCTGGTGCTGAACAGGCGAAGCTCTACGTCCATGTTTTTCAGCAGTTTCACGTTCACAGTGGCTTCCCCGGCAGTTGGGTTCGGGAAAAGGCTGATTTGCTCCACGCCTTCCACCTCGTTGGCACCCACGAAGATGCCGATATTAAAGGTCTTCGTGCCGCTGCAACCGCTTTCGCTGGTCACCTCCACCAGATAAGTACCTAGCGGCAGGTCGCTTGGGTCTTCTTCCGTGGAAATGACCGTGCCTGAGTCATCGGTCCAAGAGTAGGTGAATGGCCCTTGGTCGAAAGGCAGGGAGAGGTCAATATGGCCCGTGGAGCCGCCCTCGACGGTGCCTGTCACATCGCCCACGATAAAGAGGCTTTCTGGGCAGCCTTCCAAGTTGATATTGTCCAAGTCGAGCCAGTAATCGCCCTCGCCCCAAGAGCCGAGGAAACGGATATTGATGGCTTTACCATTGTAGGCGTTGAGCGGCACTGCCTTTGTGGCAAAATCGGTGGAGGGCAGGTGGTTGGCGCTGTTGACGGTGAAAACCGTCGTCCAGTTTGCTTCGCAATCGGAGGAAACCTGCACTTCCAGTTGGTCGTCGGGGCCGAGTTCGGTGGGTTCTTGTGGGTCGCTCCAGTTTACGTAGCGGTAATCGAAGCGGAGGGTGTCGCCAGTGACGATTTTGCCGAACCGATGCGTTTTCAGCTCCATGGAAGGGTTTCCAGCATAGAGGTTTTTGCCAAACACATACGTTTCGTTTTCGTGGGAGAACGGCAGGAAAACATCCCCGTCAGCCGTCCAAGAAGTGGGGATGGCGTTGTCTTCAAAATCCTCTTTCAGCGGCTTTGGGTAGGCCGTGATGATATAGGTCGAAAAAGTGTCGTTGTGCGGTTGGCTATCGCCGTCGAGCACGGTCCAGGCTTGGATATAGTAGATGCCCGGCTCCGAGAAATCGTAATTGGTTTCAAACTGGATGACCTGTGTGCTGTCGTTGCCGAGCACGCCCGTGAAGAGGCCATCTTGCGGCGTTTGCACGGGAGCGACCTGGCCGTTCACGGCATAGTAGAATTCAAAAAGCGTTTGTGGCTTTTGGCCGTAGTTGCTCAGCAGCACTTCCACTTCTTGGTCGGCGCTGAGGTTGCACTCCCCGGCGGTGGGCATGGAGATGCCGCTCACACCGAGGTCGTTGAGCCAGAGGGTCTTGAACATGGCTGGGCCGAAGAAGATGGTAGAATCCGAGCCACAGTTGAACTTGACGTAGGCGTTGTACCACCTGTTTTCGTCAAGGCCGGTCAGGTTCACATAATCGAGCTGGCCAGAAGGCACGGAGACGCTGGTACCTGTGCCGAGTTCAAAGCCCATTGGGCCGTACTCGACGGTATAAGTGCCCGTAGCGCCCGGCGAAGGCACCCATTGGAAGCGGGCGTTGGTGGCGTTCACGTCGCTCATTTTGAAACTGGCAGGGCCAGCACAGGTTGGGCATGCAATGGTGTTGAACACCTCGCCGATTTGCGGAGCAGGCCCATCGGAAAAGATGATGTTGCCGCTGGGGTCAACGATTTCGTAGGAATGCTCGTTGGGGTAAAGGCCATTCAAAAACGTGACATTGATGGGCATGTTCGGAACGGCTTCCAAGGTGAAGTTTGCCTCAAGCCCGTCATCGAACGTATAGGTAAAAGTTTCGCAATTGTGGCTTACTTCCAGGGCGCTGCCACCCACCCAACCATCGCCGAAGAGGTCGAAGAGGTTGAAGGTATAGTCGCAGGTGACGGGCGGAACGGGTGGGGTGTATTTGGTCGAAAAGCGAACGGGGCCAGCAAAATAGGACATGCTGTCAACGCCGCAGTGGGTGGCGATATAGACGTCGTACTCCACGCAGGGGTTCAGGTCGGTGAGCGTGGCCTGCGAGGCCGTGGTCTGGAAGCGGATACCTGTGCCGAGCGGGAAACCTGCGGGGCTGTACTCGACAACCCAATATTCGGCTTGGCCTTGGTTCGGCCAGTTCACGAAGGCCGTGCTGTCGGTTATTTGGTTGGCTGGTACGGTAACGAGGCTGGCGTCCACGGCATTGCAATTGGGACAATGGCCGACGCCCTCAAAAACGACGCCCGTTGGGATGGGGATATTGAGGCCGAAATTGCCTTCGGCAGCCAGCACCACGTTGTCGGGACTAATCAATTCGAAGGTCGGGAAACCAAAAAAGCCCGGCGTCCAGGTAATGGTGATGGAGGCGCCTTCGGTCACGTCGAAAGTGGAAGTGCCCGTGGTGCCAAAAGCCAAGGTGTGGGTGGTGGTGACGCCATCGGAAACCACCGTGAGCACGCCGCCATTCCAGCCAAAACCATTCACTTCGAACATGTTGATGGTGTAGGTGCAGGTTTGGCCGAAGGCTAAATTGCCAAGAAAAAATACAGCAATGAGCGAGAGGGCTAGTTTGTGAAATGTGTGTCTAAACATGGTAACAATCATTTTCATATCGTCAAATTTATCAAAATTGGGTGCGTTTTGCGGCCCGATGCAGCCGCTAGGGCTGCAAAAGGTCATTTTTGAGAATGAAAGGGCAAGGTAGGCAAAAATCCAAATTCCAATTGCTGGGCAGGCTGCTCAAAACTTTTCGGCATGGGTTTTCGTCTGTCAGTTTGCAAAGTCCTGAACATTTTTTGCAATCGTCTGTTAAACTCCGGTTCAGAGGAAATGAATGCTCAAATCCTCGAATCTTCAAATCCTCGAATCCTCCTTTTCTTAATCAATGGCGATTTATTCCATCAGCGACTTAGAAAAGCTATCCGGCATCAAAAGCCATACGATACGGATATGGGAGCAGCGCTACGGCATTCTTCGACCCAAGCGGACGGAAACAAATATCCGCTTTTACGAAGATGAAGACCTGCAGCAGTTGCTCAATGTTGCCCTGCTGAACAGGCACGGCTTCCGCATTTCCAAGATCGCCGAGATGTCAAAGGAGGACCTTGCGGAGCAGGTGAGCCAGGTGTCCAATTTCAAATACGAACTGGATGCGCAACTGGACGTGCTCACGCTGTCGGTCATCGAGATGGACGAAATCAAGTTTTCCCGCATCTTCGACAAACATGTGGAACAGCTCGGCTTCGAGCGGGCCATGCTGGAGGTCGTTTATCCCTTTATG
>JADLHE010000077.1 GCA_020848965.1 Saprospiraceae bacterium | reverse complement strand
GGGCGCAAGCATTGGCATCTATGGACGTAACCTTTGGATCATTCACAAGAACATGCCTGATGCAGACCCGGAAGATGGTATGAGCTCGGGCAACGTTCAAGGTTACCAAGTGGGGAGTTACCCAACAACCCGCACAGTTGGAGTAAACCTCAATGTTAAATTCTAAAGCATTTTATGAAAACGGGCAACTCGCAAGAAGTTCGCCAGTTCATAAATCAGCAAAAATAGTGACATGAAAAAAATATTTCTTCTGCTAATGGCCACGGCATTATTCCTGACCTCCTGCGACAAGGATTTCGGAGACTTGAACGTGGACAAAAAAAGGCCAACTACGGCATTGCCTGAGCCGCTTTTTACAACTGCTCAGAAAACAATGTCTGATGCCATTACCAATACCAATGTGAATAGGAACATTTTCCGTTTAGTCGCCCAGCACTGGACAGAAACCACCTATACCGATGAGGCAAATTATGACTTAGCCACTCGTAACATTCCGCAAAACTTTTGGAACCTCATCTATACCGGTGTGCTGAAAAATTTGAGCGAAGCTCAAAAATTAGTGCCCACACAGAATGAGGTATTTTTCCCAAAAGAAGTTCAAGCCAATCAGAATTCTTGCATAGAAATTCTCAATGTTTATGCATATAGCACTTTGGTCAACACTTTTGGCAATATACCTTACAGCCAAGCATTGGACATTACCAACACATCACCAAAGTATGACGACGCTGCAACAGTTTATGCTGACTTACTTGACCGCCTTGACAATGCCATTAACGCCATTGACGAGGCATCCCCAGGGTTTGGCGCTGGCGATGTGATGTATGGGGGCGATATGGCCGGATGGAAAAAATTCGGCAAATCGCTTCAAATGCGCTTGGCAATGATCATTGCTGACCACGACGAGGGGAAGGCTAGCAGCATTGTTTCTAAAGTTGCCAATGACATCATCACAGACAACGCTGACAACACCTACTTTTACTACTTGTCAACACCACCGAATACAAATCAACTGTGGGTAGATTTGGTGCAAAGTGGCCGTAAAGACTTCGTGGCTGCCAACACCTTAGTAGATGCTATGAAAGCTTTGGAAGACCCTCGCATCCCTTATTATTTCACAGTGGACAGGGATGGCGGTTATTCAGGTGGCTTGTATGGTCTTAGCAACAGCTATTCTAAATTCTCCAAACCTACTACTCGCCTTAGGGCACCGGATTTTGAAGCCACGCTGTTTGATGCATCTGAAGGCAACTTCTTGCTTGCAGAGGCAGTGGAAAGAGACTTTATCAGTGGGGATGCAGCGGCCTACTACGAAGCTGGTATCCGTGCCTCTGCTGATTATTGGGAAGTGCCTAGCGCCGAGACCGATTCTTACCTCGCCAGAACAGATGTAGCTTATGGGTCAGCCGCTGGCGATTGGAAAGAAAAAATCGGTCGTCAGAAATGGATAGCGCTTTACAACCGTGGCTTCGAAGCTTGGACGGAATGGAGAAGGTTCGACTATCCAGTCCTGATTGCACCTCCAAATGCTAGGTCTGAAGTACCAGTTAGGTTTACATACCCAGCTCAAGAACAGACGCTTAACACCGATAACTACACTGCCGCTGCTTCAGCGATGGGCGGAGATAAGGTCGTGTCCAAACTGTTCTGGGACCACCACTAATCGGTTCTCAGACCATTGGAATACAAAAGGCGCAAGGGCTGGCATCGGAAGCGGTGCCAGCCCTTCGTTTTTTATTGGCCATGAAACAGATTTCCACTTTCTTTACGCATTATTCAAAAAGCACTTAACCAATGTTCGCATCCACCACCTACACCGCCCGCCGTGAGCGGCTCCGCAAAGACCTCGGCTCCGGCCTCGTCCTCATCCTCGGCAACAACGAAGCCCCGATGAACTACCGGGCCAATACCTACCACTTCCGGCAGGACTCCAACTTCCTCTACTTTTTCGGCCTCGACCAGCCCAGTCTCGCCGCCGTGCTCGATGTGGACGCCAATGAGGACATCATCTTCGGTGACGAACTCACGATGGAGGACATCGTCTGGACCGGGCCAATGCCGACCATTGCGGAGCAGGCCCACAGAGTAGGCGTGCATAAAACATTGCCACTCAATAATTTAAGTGATTTTGTTAAAAAAGCCGTGGAGCAAGGCCGCACCGTGCACTTCACACCACCCTATCGCCACGACAACATGATTGCCCTTTCGGAAATGCTCGGCCAGCCCGTTGCGAAGCTGAAAGAAATGGCCTCCGTGCCGCTCATCAAGGCCATCGTTGCGCAGCGGGCGCACAAGACGGCTGAGGAAATTGCCGAAATGGAGCGGGCCGTGGACATCAGCGGGGCCATGCACGTAGCGGTGATGAAGGCCGCCGCCGCAGGCAAAAAAGAGGCGGAACTGGCGGGTATTGCCGCAGGCATCGCCACGGGCATGGGTGGTGCGCTGGCCTACGGCATCATCATGTCCATCAACGGGCAGGTGCTGCACAACCACCACCATTATAATACTCTGCAGCCCGGTCAACTGCTGCTCGGCGACCACGGCGCCGAAACGCACCTACACTACGCTGGCGACCTCACCCGTACCTGCCCCGTTGACAAGCGTTTTACCCAACGCCAAAAAGACGTTTACAATATCGTGTTGGATGCCGAAGTGAGCGCCATTGCCTCGTTGCGCCCCGGCCTGACTTACAAGGGAGTCCATCTTGCCGCCGCCCGCCGCATGGCCGAGGGCCTGAAATCACTGGGCCTGATGAAGGGCGACCTCGGCGAAGCTGTTGCACAGGGCGCACATGCCCTCTTCTTCCCGCACGGCCTCGGCCACATG
>JADLHE010000076.1 GCA_020848965.1 Saprospiraceae bacterium | reverse complement strand
TGTGGTGCGCATCGGCAAACCAGTAGACGAGCTTTTTAAATTGGCCAGCCAACACAAAACGAGTTGGGTCTTTTGCAACCGGGAACGCACCCAGGAGGAACTCCAAGTACAGGACATCTTGGAGCAGCGCCTGTGGACCATTGGGCAGGAAATCCGCTATTCCCGTGGCAAATTGCTCTACTACACTGCCGACCTGCCGTTCCCCATCACGCATACGCCAGAGGTCTTCACTCAGTTCAGGAAGGAAGTGGAGCGGGCCGTGCCGGTGCGCCAGCCATTGCCCACACCGGAAAGCCTGCCGCCCTACGACTTCGACCTCGACATAGGCACTATGCCAAGTCTCGAAGAGCTAGGCCACGAACCTTTTGAGGTGGATGAACGGGCCGTGCTACCATTCAAAGGTGGCGAGACGGCGGGCTTGGAGCGCCTTCGGCAATACCTCTGGGATACGACCTCGGCCAGCAGTTATTTCGATACGAGGAACGAAATGCTGGGGGCCAATTATTCCACGAAATTCTCGGCTTGGCTGGCGCAAGGTTGCCTTTCACCCAAGATGATTTACCACGAACTGAAAGCATACGAGCAGCAGCGGGGCGATAATAAAAGCACCTATTGGATTTTCTTCGAACTGCTTTGGCGGGATTTTTTTCGGCTCATGGCCAAAAAACACGGCAATAAGCTCTTCCTGAAAGGTGGCCTGCGGGAAGAACCCAATCAGAGCTTGCGCAACGACCGCCAATTGTTGCAGGTTTGGATGGATGGGCGCACGGGTGTGCCGTTCATTGATGCCAATATGCGGGAACTGAAACTAACGGGTTTCATGTCGAACCGGGGCCGACAAAACGTGGCCAGCTTCCTCGTAAACGACCTGAAAGTCAATTGGCAAATGGGCGCCGAATACTTCGAGAGCGTGCTGATTGACTACGATACCGCCAGCAATTGGGGCAATTGGAACTACGTCGCTGGGGTGGGCAACGACCCACGGGAAGACCGCTATTTCAATATCCTCAGCCAAGCCCGGCAATACGACCCGCATGGCGATTATGTGCGGCATTGGTTGCCGGAACTGGGCGAGATTGCTGGTGCAAAAGTGCATAGGCCAGAAGAGGTCATGGAACTGCCCATCACTTTGGGCGCAGCCTATCCAAAGCCAATGGTGAACATGGGAAAATGGGAGCGTTGAACCGGGTTTACAATTTCTTAATATTGAAAAACTGACTTTCATGGCCATCTTGGGCTAATTTTGCACCGCTTCCCAATGATTTGAATGGGAACACTGATTAGCTCAACAAACTTAGATTTCGATTTCCGCACACAGATTTGACATTGGCAACTGCCCAATCCGCAATCGTAAATCCGAAATCGTAAATCATTATTTGGCCTATGGATGGCAAGAAGATATTGGTAGTGGACGACGAGCCGGACATCCTCGAAATCCTTTCCTACAATTTGCGGAAGGAAGGGTTCACCGTTCAGACCGCCAACAACGGCGAAGAGGGCTTGAAGGCTGCACAGCAAATGAGCCCCGACCTCATCATCCTCGACATCATGATGCCCCAAATGGATGGGATTGAGCTTTGCAGACAATTGCGGAGCACCCCCGCTTTCGATGAAACCTTGATAGCCTTCCTGACTGCCAAAGAAGAAGACCAATCACAGATTGCGGCCCTTGATTTTGGTGGCGACGATTACATCACCAAGCCCATTAAGCCGAAAGTGCTGATGAGCCGGGTGAAGGCCCTGCTCCGCAGGAATATTAAACTGGAAGAAAGTGCCAACCCGAACCAGACCATCATCGGTGACCTGACCATTGACAGGGAAAGCTACCGGGTCATCAAAGCGGGCACCGAGGTCGAATTGGCCAAAAAAGAGTTCGAACTGCTCAACCTATTGGCATCCAAGCCTGGCCGGGTTTTCACCCGAAACGAGATATACGACAGGATATGGGGCAGCGAAGTAATTGTGGGCGATAGAACCATTGACGTTTATATTCGTAAATTGCGGGAAAAATTGGGCGATGATTTTATCAAAACCATTAAAGGAATCGGATACCGCTTTGAATTCTGAGCAAAGCACAAGGGGGCCTGGCGCCGATTTGCAGGTAACACACCGCCCCATCATCAACCTGAAAAACCCCACACCCAACGGCATGGCACTTGCCGCTGCATTTTTTTCCTCGCTATTGGTTGTTTCGGTCAGTTTGTTGGCTAGTCTTTACAACGGCGCTTCCACTGCCACGCTTTTGCTTTTTGTGGTGCCAGTGGCTTCCTTTTTATGCACCTATCTCATTTTTAGGTATTATTTGAATAAGTTTATACTGCGCAAAGTGAAGGTTATTTACAAAAACATTCACAGCCAAAAACTGCATTCGAATGAGAAAAAGGACAACCTCAATATGTCTAGCAATGTGTTCGAGGACGTAGAACAGGAAGTGGAGGCTTGGGCTGCCAACGAGGAAAAAGAGGCCCAACAACTAAAGACTTGGCAAGAATACCGCCGCCGATTCTTGGGCGATATTTCCCATGAGCTGAAAACCCCAATTTTCAATATCCAAGGCTATCTGGAAACCCTCCTCGATGGCGGCCTTGAAGACGAAACCATCAACAAAACCTACCTGAAACGGGCCGCCAAAAACGTGGAGCGCCTCAATACAATTGTAGAAGACCTTGAATCCATTTCTCGTCTTGAGTCCGGTGAATTAATCTTGGATATTCGGCTTTTTGACATCAAAAAACTGACGGAAGAAGTGTTTGATGGCCTTGAAATCAGGGCCAAAGAACGCAATATCCGCCTGCTTTTCAAGGCGGGTGCCGACGAAGGCTATA
>JADLHE010000075.1 GCA_020848965.1 Saprospiraceae bacterium | reverse complement strand
TGGCCATCAGCCAAGAGCATTTGGTGAACCTGCCCATGCCTTCCAGTTTCGGTGAGTTCATCGGTCAGTTCTCCTCCCCCGATTTCTCGGCCATTTCCAATTCCAAGGTCTGGATATTGGCAGCCACCATCGCCGCCGTGGCCAGCATAGAGACGCTGCTGTGCATAGAGGCAGCGGACAAAATGGACCCGCTCAAGCGCTTCACCAACACCAACACCGAGTTGAAAGCCCAGGGCATCGGCAACCTACTCAGCGGCCTTTTGGGCGGCATCCCCATGACCTCGGTCATCGTGCGCACCTCGGCCAACGTAAACTCTGGGGCCAGAACCAAGCTATCGGCCATTGCGCATGGTATCTTCCTGCTAATTGCAGTGCTGGCCATCCCCAGTATTTTGAACAAGATACCACTGGCCTGCCTTGCTGCCATCTTGCTCATGATTGGCTACAAGCTCGCCAGCCCTGCGGTGTTCAAGCATATGTGGCGCAATGGCTGGTACCAGTTCATCCCGTTCATTGTCACGGTAGCCGCCGTGGTTTTCACCGACTTGCTGAAGGGCGTGGGCATCGGTATGGTGGTCAGTATTTTCTTCATCTTGCGGGCGAACCTGAAGGTGGCTTATTTCTTCAAGAAGGAGGAATACCATCAAGGTGAAGCCATCAGAATAGACCTGGCTCAAGAAGTATCGTTCCTGAACAAGGCCGCCATCAAGCAAACTTTGGCCCATTTGCCCAATAACAGCAAGCTCATCATTGACGCCACGAACAGTGTGTATATTGACTACGATGTCATACAGCTCATCCAGGATTTCCTGAAAATAGGCTCGCTTGACAAGAACATAAAAGTGACCTTGATAGGCTTCAAAAAGGAGTACAAACTGGATGATTCGCCTTCGCACGTGACATCTGTGGAGTTGAAAAACAGCATTGCGACGGGCAATTTGATGCCAGCTTAATCATTCCGAAATAAAGACTTTAAAAACCTGCCTGCTTTTTAGCGTAGGGAGGTTTTTTCATTTTTGCATTTTTACCAATCCATGCTTTAAGAAATGAATATTTACCAACAAGTTTTTGAGAACAACAAAAAGTGGGTCGAATCAAAAATCAGCCACGACGCCGATTTTTTTGAAAAATTGGCCAAAGACCAAACCCCCGATTTCCTCTACATCGGCTGTGCCGACAGCCGGGTGCCCGCCAATGAAATCATGGGGCTGGAACCGGGCGAGGTATTCGTGCACCGCAACATCGCCAACCTCGTGGTGAACACCGACCTGAACGTGCAGTCCGTCATCCATTACGCCGTGGTGCATTTGCAGGTCAAGCATATCATCGTGTGCGGCCACTATGGCTGCGGCGGCGTGAAGGCGGCCATGGTGCCCAAGGACTTGGGCCTGATGAACCCCTGGCTGCGCAATATCCGGGACGTTTACCGCATCCACCAAGATGAATTGGATGGCATCAGCGATACGGAGGCCCGCTACGACCGCCTCGTGGAGCTGAACGTCAGGGAGCAGTGCATCAATGTGGTGAAGGTCGCCAGTGTGCAGAAACGCTACTACCACGAGGGCTATCCGACCGTGCACGGCTGGGTCTATGACCTGCACAACGGCTACCTGAAAGACCTCGAACTGGACATGGAAAAGGAAGTGGCCAAGATTGCGAAGATTTACGACCTCCACGAAGATTTTTAGTGTTTTGCTTTGCAACCAATAGGCAGTAATTGGGTCATTGCTGGAAATTCCAAAACCTTCTATCAATCACCAAACTGTTTATCATCATGAAGAAAACGATTTTCTGCTGCCTCTTGGCCCTGCTTGCTGCCCCGTTTATGGCTGCTTCGCAAAGCGATGACATGACCTTGGCCGCCCTCGATGAAAAAATGGAAAGCCTCGGCAAGGAAATGGACAAACTAGGCGAGGTCATGGACGGCTACGGCAAAGAAATGGAGCAATACGGCAAGGAGTTGGAGGACAACGAAGGCCAATCCAGCAGTGCCTCAGAAAAGATGGAGGCCCTTGGCGAAAAAATGAACGAACTCGGCGACCAGATGGGAAAGCTGGGGGAAATCATGGGCGAATACGGCGATAAAATGGGTGAAACGCACCAGAAAATGATGACTTGGTTCTTTCAGGAACTGAAAAAAGATGGGCTTATCACTTCGTTGAATGGCAAAGCCCGCATCATTTTCGATGAAAAGGGCCTGAACGTGAACGGCGAAAACGCATCGGATTCGCTGTTCCAAAAATACAAATCCGGCCTCGAAAAGTACTGGGGCAAGGCGTTGAAACCCGATTTCAGCCTGTTCTTCAAAGGGGACATAAAGGAGAAAAACGGGAAAATCGAGACGAATGGCAACATGAACTCCGATTTTTAACTCGTTTCGATTCACTACAAAAAAAGGCCATAGCCCAACCCGGGTTATGGCCTTTTCCTTTTTCAAAACACTACCTTTGGGCGCTGATTTCAAAAATAATCAATGAACAAAAGCGCATCCGCTATGAACCCCGAAACGCCCCGCCGCTGGTTTGCCAGCGATTTTTTCTTGAACATGTTGGCCACCCTGGTCGGCGTGCTGCTCGCTTTTTGGTTGACGGAGTGGGCATCCGACCGTGATTTCAAGTCAAAAGAGCGCCATTTGTTGCAGGAAGTACACCACGAACTTAGCGTCAACCTAAAGGATTTGCAGCTTAACCTGAATGGGCATCATAGCTCAATAGCGTCCACCAAGGCGCTTGGCAAGCTGTTGACAGACCCAAACGCCAGCATGGACACGCTGTATTTCCATTATATCGCAGCGCTCCGGGATTTTACCTCCATACAGCACACAGCAGCCTACGAAACCCTTAAATCTCGTGGCGTTGAGTCGGTCACAAATGATTCCCTGCGCACGCAGATTGCCGACCTCTACGACTTCGATTTTGAGAGCATCCAAAAAATTGAGGAAGAGTACAGTCCGCACGAGTTCTTCGAACACTACAACGAGCCAATCCTGCAATCGCTGGCCAAATGCTTTGACTTCGGCGCTACCGATAAAGCAAAGGCCCGCATCATGCCATTGACGCAGCTTCCCGCAATCGAGAAAAACTTGCTCAATGCTAGGCTCAGAAAACTGATTTACGATAGGCAATTCTCCATCATGAACTACGAAGGCGTCATCAAAAAGCTGGAAAAAACATTGAAAGACCTAGAAACGGAATTGGCCAAGGGCTAATCAACGAACACTCCGTCCAAGCCGAGCCAGCCCCAATCGCTTTCCGATTTGTAGGCTTTGGCGAAGAAGAAGTCAAAAGGCTCAATGCGAAGAAATTCACCCGTTTTCATAGCTGGGTAAATCCCCCATTTTCCATTTTTTTTAAAGAAAAGGGGGTGATAATTGCCTTTGGGCTGCACCGTTTCCAAGCCTTCCAACAATATCCCAAAATCCAATTGGTCATCTTTTTTCTCCAATGAAATCAGGTCAAAAAGCCCATCTTTTCGCTGCGCAATAAGCGTTGAGTAGGGCAATCGGTCATATTGCGCAGTTATTCCCGAATTGCCGGAGTAGTCTTGGCTTTTTTGACCGTTTAAAAACTGGAAATCCGTGTATTCCCGCCCCTGTCTGTACATAATGAAATCAAGCTTATACTTGCTGCTATGCTCTGAGCCGTAGAGTGAGCTATGGTATGATTCGAAAGTCTTGATTAGACTATAGGCTTCGCCAATGCTGTCCCGCCAATAATCCACCGTACCACAGACGCCATACACCGGCCTATTACGCACCGGATTCTGCTCCAATTCGCCTTTTGGCGTGAGCCAGACCAGCTCTTTACCCAGCACCAATTGCAGCCCATCCGAGCTTTCCAGTCTGGTGCTGACGGCCTTAATTTTTGGGCCTTTGGGCGATTGAACCAGCACGGGGCGAAGGAAACTGTCGTAAATCGTACTGGCTCCCCTACCCTCGTTCATCGCTACCACATGCAGGTTGGAAAGCCTTATTTCATCAAAAGCAGCGGGCAGCACGACGATGCCCGTCACGGTATCACGAAGCCCTTTTTTCACCAATAAAGGCCCATCGGTTTGGATTAATTTGTCAAAAACCTTGAACCTGTCGCTGGTCTGCCAACGCTGCTCATGCTTCCAATCCAAGTATTGGCGATGGGGCATTTCTTCAAAACGCCAGCCACAGTCAAGGCCCTCGCAGTCGTCCAAGGCCATCAAGGGGCCGTCGTTTGTCACCAGCACATAGCCTATAACATAGCCATCATCATCGAAAATCAGGGCGAAAGGCCGCCCGCCAGCCACATGGAAAAGTCCTAGGGAATAGGCTTCGGCTTCGTCAAAATACCAGTTGCTGAGCATACCACTGGAAAGGATGCGATGCTCCACGTTTGACCGCTCAATGCCGTAATCTGACAGTGTTTTTTCCTTCAAAGGTTCATATTTAGCAAACAGTCCATTGTATGGCCCCGCCACATCGAAGGTTTGCAGTTCGCCGTCTTCTTGCCGCTTGAATGTGCCAGTTTGCAAGACCGCCCAAAATTCGTCATCTTCCATGCTCCGCAGGCTTTTGGTGCTCCGCAATGCGGCATATTCGGCCACCTCTTCCTTGTCCAACTCGGTGCTGTCCACTTCCAGATAACGGTCGGAATTGGGGATGGGGATACCGTCACCTCCATACTGTTCAGCCCTCGCCGCCTGCACGAAATCCAAGGAGAAATAGGTATCCGGCTCTGATTTGCTTTTGACGATAAACGTCAAAGCATCGGTCGCTGAAAACCTGCCAGCGCCAATCTCGTCAAGTGCCTTTCCAACGGTCATAGGCCAATCCCCTTCTAAACTAGGCGATGGGGTTTTCTCAAAACGACTGTTTTCGGCCACCAGCAAAGCGCTACCGAAGCCGTACAGCGCCAGTGGCCGAAGCCCTTTTTTATCGTTGATTTTGCTGCTGCCCTCGACAATATTGCCGTTGAAATCGTACCAAACAAGCGGTTCAGGCGTGTTTTGGCTGAATTGCGGTAGCGAAAGGTCGGTAGCCCAGGCCCTCACCTCGTCAATCAGGCCCGTGAATTCGCCGCCGTGGTACCATTTGCCGAGCAGCAGCACCTTACCCGGTGAAAATCGGCCACTTGCTGTTGCCACTTGCTGGCCATCCACCCAGAATTCCCAAGTTTCGGCATGCTGTGAAAAAGCGACGTGGTGCCATTCGCCATCGGCCATGCCAGCCTTGCCCTTCATCATGCCCCCCGGCGTGGATATGCCCGTCTCCGAGTATAGGAAAGCTTGGAGTGTGCCTCGGTCCAGGCCGAATTCCAACCGAACTTTGCTGCCGTCGTTCCAGCAGAGCACCCGTTGGAAGTCTTTGAAATTGGGGGAATTGCGATTGGATTTGAAGCGGAAATCCAGGGAGAACGTGGTTTGCGCATTCGGAAATTCCAAAGGGCACGAGGCATATTGGCCACCTTGGAATTGAAGCGCTAGGCCAGGCCGTTGGGCAAAGCACCAGTTCGTTGCAAAGCAGAAAAATGAAAGGAATAGTGTGATGAGGGTTTTCATAGCTGCCAATTTGATGTTAAACGTCGGCTAAAGTGGATGCGCTGCGTTCCTTGGGTTGCACAAATTATCCCTAAAAAATGAGCGCAAAAGCAGAATGCTGCCTCCTTTTCACAATATTTGCCTCCTGTTTTTCATCAAAATCACCTGACAACACATGGCAAGCATTTCCCAACCTACCCTTCAATTCCTCAGCGATTTGAAGGCCAATAACAACCGTGACTGGTTCACGGCCAACAAGCCTCGTTACGAAGTCGCCAACAAGGAATTCCACCAATTCGTGGATGCCTTGATTCTCGAAATCCAGAAATTCGACCCCGGCATTGCGCACTACACGGCGAAGGACTGCGTGTTCCGCATTTACCGGGATGTGCGCTTCTCGAAGGATAAATCGCCGTACAAGACCCATTTCGGGGCGCACGTGACCGCTGCCGCCAAAAAATCGGAAATCCATACCAAGGCGGGCTACTACCTCCACCTCGAACCGGGCGGCGAAAGCTTCTTAGCTGGCGGGGCATACCTGCCTGAAAGTCAATGGCTTAAAGCGATTCGGCAAGAGATTGCCTACAACACCGCTGAGTTCAACGGCATCCTCAACGGCAAGGATTTCAAGCAGTATTTTGGAGCAATAGAAGGCGAAAAACTAAAGACTACGCCCAAGGATTATGCCGCCGACCACCCTGCTATCGAGCTGTTGAAGCACAAAAGCTTCCTCGCCACGCACAAGCTGTCAGAAGAGCAGATACTGTCCGATGGATTCTTGAAGCATTGCGCCACGGTGTTCAAGGCGCTGCACCCATTCGATGCGTTCTTGAACCGTGCAATGGACTGATTTTTTTTGAAGTTTCGAGTTTTGGGTATCGAGTGGCCCAACTCAAAACTCGAAACCTCAAACTCAAAACTTGTTATGGATAAACAAATCACCGCCACCCGCATTGCCGACGCACTCACCGCCAAAGGCATTGTTTACGAAGAAAAAAAGATGTTCGGCGGCATCTGCTATCTCGTGGACGACAAGATGTTGGCCGGGGCCAACCGGGACGGCAAGCTCCTCGCCCGTGTTGACCCCGCCGAGACCGACGAACTACTAGAAAGGCCCTTCGCCACACCGATGGCCATGCAGGGCAAGCACATGCCCGGCTTCCTGTACGTGTTGCCGGAAGGCTATGAAAGCGAAGCCGACCTTGAATTTTGGTTGGGGAAATGCCTGGAATACAACCCAAAGGCGAAGTCGAGCAAGAAAAAGAAATGAGCTATTTCATCAACCTCCCCAACTGCCGCTCGCTCCCCAGCCCCACTTGGCGGGCCAGTTGCGCCCTCGACAAATCGGGGTTTTTCAGCAGTTCCCCTATCTTTTCCTTGCGAAGCAAGGTGATGTAGTCGCCTACGGCAATGCTGGTTTCCTTTTTGAAAATGCGGGTGAAATTGCGGGTGCTCATGTTCGCCAGTTCCGCCAATTGCGGCAGCGAATTTTTTTGGTCGAGGTGGTCAACGAGGTGGTCCTGCACAGCGTGGATGCCCGCATGGATATGGTTGCGGTAGCTCATGAAAACGCTCTGCTGCGCCTGTCCGCCCTCCCGCCGGATATAGACGACAATTTCCCGTGCCACTTTGTTGGCGAAGTAGGCCCCCATTTCCCGCTCGACGATGTGCAGCGCCAAGTCCACCCCGGAGGCGATGCCCGCACTCGTGAAGATGCCGTCCTTTTCGGTGAAAAGCACGTTTTCCTGCACTTTCAGGCGGGGGTATTGCTGCTGCAAACGCTGGGTATATTTCCAGTGCGTGGTACAGGTTTTGCCGTCGAGCAGGCCCGCCTTTGCCAGCAGAAAAGCCCCTGTGCAGACGGAGCAGAGATTTGCGCCACGCCCATAAGCCGTTGACAACCAATCAAATAAGCCTTTCATCACGCTGCTACTCGTGCTGGCAAGCACTTCCGTGTCCATGCCGGGCACGAAGATATAGTCGCCCTCCCTCGGCTCGATGTCGGCGAAGTGCTTCAAGTTTGCGAAGCGCAAACCGGAGGCCGTGCCCGCCTCGTCGGCGGCGTAGCTGCAGTAGTGGATTTCAAAAGGCGCTTTGTAAAAAATGGCCTCGTTCAGCACTTGGTCAGGCCCCGCAAGGTCGAGGATATGGGTGCGGGGGGAGATGAGGAAGATGAATTGCTTGGACATTCTCTTATTTTTTGGGCTGCCGGTCATACCCGCTTTTTTGCAGGAAAGCCACCGGGTCGCTAATCTTTTCGATGATGTCCGCCACGGCTTGGCGTTTGTCAGTGGCGTTGTTGTAGTAGGCTTGGCAGATTTTGTAACCGATATAATAGCCGAGGTCGGCGGGGCGACCCTTGGCGGTGTCGCCGTTGTAGAGCCAGTTGCTGGTGTCGTTCCGGCAGAGGGTGGACTTGAACTCTTCCCAAAGTTCCGCCTCATGGGCCTCTCCGTAGCTGTCCGTTTCGCCGTAGTTCGTGGTGCCTGAAATTAGTTGCCCGATGAAATTCGCAGCGCCTTCTCGAAGGCAAAAATAGAGCTGGTTGCACACGATGGCGTTGCTGTCGAGTTGTTCCGGCTGCTGGGTGTGTACGCTCTCGTGCGTCACGAGGCCCTTGATGCGCTGCGGGATTTTTGCAGGGTCGCCCGTGGTGGTCAGTTCCGTGCCGAGCAGTAGGAATTGCCCTGACACCGTGCCGCCCGTGCGCATTTTGCCGATGGCAAAACAAACCTTGAAAGGTTTGAATCCAGCATAGAGCGACTTCATTTCCTCGTAAACCTCCTGAATGATTGGTTCGGACTGCTTCACGGCGTAGGTTTTTTCCCGCACGGACTGGTAAAATGCGGCGCTGTCCCGGAGCACCTTCACAAAATCGTCGGCATACCAATTGCGCTGCTCGATGAAGTCCTGCAAGCCCACCGTGCCCCGGTCGAAGTACAGGTTTTGGATGCAGGTCACGCTGTCGTAGTGCGTTTTGCAATTTTTCAGAGCATCGTAGGCTTCCCAAAAATGGTCAATATCAAGCGTCAGGGTATTTTTGACGTTCTCGGTTTCGAGGGCTTTTTTTGCCTGCTCCCGCTGCCGCATTTCAGCTTCAGAAAAGCGCTTTACGTAAAACGAGACCTTGCCATTGTCCGTATTGCCCTCCTCCTCGAACCGCTTGATGGTCAGGCGATAAGCTCCAGTTTTGGGCGGCGAAAACTCGAAAATCTCCTTGCCGTATTTGCCGTTGGGCGAGTCCATTTCCTTCACGGTCGCACTGTTTTCATCCTGCAAAACCAGCATCACGTCAATGCCCAATTGCATGGCGGCAAATTGGTAGGATTTGCCTTTTTCGAGTTTTGCTTCATAAACCAGGTTGGTGGCAGCGCTGACTGAAAGCTGGCTGTATTCCTCGTTAAAGGAAAGTTTTTGAGGGGTTTGCCCAAAAAGATGGGAGGCTGCGAGCGAAAGCGCTAAGGTTCCAAGTTTTTTCATGGATGCTGTTTTGTTTTGAATGAAAAACAGATAGACCCAATCCTAACTGAAAGGTTGTAAAAATGCCAAAACTGGGCTACACCAAAGGGAAATACCGCTCCTCCAATATCCCAAAATGGTGCTTTTGGTGCCCCAAAATCGTGAATGCCAACGACAGCGGCGACATGACGGACTCCCAGCAGATGCCCTGTTTTTGAAGCTGTTCCTCGTTCAAGGTGTTGAAAAACAGCCGGGTAGAATGCCGCAGGGCAGTCATTTCCGCCACCAAGCCCTCGATGTTTTGGGCGTTGGCATTGGCATTTTTGGCCATTTTGTTTTCGTCGTGGCCCGGCGCTTTTTTGAAGGCGCCCCTGGCGAAGCCCATCGCCCGGTAGGTCATAATCCATTCCCAATCGAGCAGGTGGCGCAGCACATCGGGCACCGACCACTTGCCGGGGGCGTAGGCTTGGTGGCCGAGCTGGCGGCATTTCTCCCAATCAAAACGGGCGATTTCGTCGAGGCTGTTGCCGAAGGCAATGTCCAATTCCACGTCATCAACGAGGTTGATGTAGCGGTCGAAGTATTTGGGGAGTGGGTTGATTTGTGATTTTTTCATGCTGAAATATTTAGTGAAAGTTGTTTGCTACTTCTTCTCAAACGGCAAGCCCCAGGTTATGAGGTGACATCTTTTTGCCAACTGCGCATTGGCTAGATTTTCAAAGGCAAAAAGGTGTCATCTCGATACCGGCCGCCTGTGAGATGACACCTTTTTGCCATCCAACTGTCAGCTATAATTGTAATGTTGAGCCGGCAAAAAGATGTCACTTCATCCTCGCTTCTTCTCAAACGGCAGCCCCCATGCCCCATTCGGCTTCATAAAAAGCCGTTGCCGCTGTAAGTCGAACACCACGTTGAACCGCTTCAACAGCCCGTTGCCGAAGACTTTCATCGGGATGTCCGAGGAGCGGGCGGCAAAGCTCAACGGGACGTTTTTCAGCCGCTTGCCACCCAGCCGGAGCCGGGGAAGTTCCTTGGTTTCTATCTTGAAAACATTGCCAAAGGAATCCTTCAACTCCGACGTGCTAATGGTCTTCAGGCGGGCCTGCATCCCGTACCGCTCCCCGATTTTGGGGTCGAGCAGCACCGTGCCGCCATAGCCGGTGTGGAACATGAAGCTGTCACGATAGACTGTTTTTCCCAGCTTCAAAGTGCCGGGGATGAAGAGGCTGCCGCGCCGTTCCATCAAACTCACCTCGGCATAGCCGCTGGGCAGCCGGGGCATTTCCGAATGTACGATGAAGCGGGAATGGTCGTAGTCAATCTCCACGATTTTACCGTCGAAGAGGTCGTAGCCGAACTTCCCGTCGGTGCCCACGCCCGAATACTCGTCCAAGAAAACCGTTAGGCTATCCCATCGCAATTTGCTGATTGTCAACTGGTTGTTTTCGCTGTATTGAGACGTTGCCTTGCCGCCCCAAGTGTTTACCTCCATGTTTTGGCGGTCTTTGAGCGTTGCCATTTTCGCCGCAGCCTCCGATGTCAAGGCCACGCCCGAGTTGGAGGAATGGAACATCAACAGCAGGCTATCCACCCCGTTGATGCTGGCACGGATGCAGATATTGCTCTGGCTGTTGAGGGTGAAAGGGATAGTGTCCGATGGGGATTGGGCATTGGCGGATGCCATGCAAGCAAGCCCAATCATGGCCATTAACAGCTTTTTTTTGAATTGCATGATAAAAACTAGTTTGCCTTTGACATGAACATGTACCAATTCCACTCCCAGGTCTCGCCATTGTCGGCTGAAAATGCTTGGCTCCAAATGGGGTTTCCCTTGTCCCTGACATCCCATCGGAACACCACTAAAATCGGCTTGCCTTCGTAGGTGTCCTTGGTGAAAAAATGTGCAATATCGCCGTCGAAAGAACCCTTGACGGGCGGGTCCATTTCGCCCCTGCTGGTGTCCGCCCAGTAAATGCTCCAAAGCCGGGTTTCAGGGTTGAACAGCCTCAAGGACATCCCCTCGAAAGGCTCGCCGTCGAAACTTGCGATGAAATTGTCAATATTCCCTTTTCCGTGCAAAATCCGGTGCATCTCCTGAGTAGCATCGAACTCGACCCAGTCAGTGCAGCCGTTCAGCCTCGTTTTCAGTTTCCTGTTTTTCAAATTCCATTTGCCTTCAAAAAAATCGAAATCGTGCTTGGAAGAAGTTGGAGATGCAACGATGACCAAGCCACCATTTTCATCGAAACTCAATTTGGGAATTTCCATTTCATTCATTTTTTGATTGTTGTATAACATATTATCCGGCAAAGTAGGGCTTTTCAGTCTTCGTCGTCCTTATTTCCCCGCCTCCCGCAGTTGCCCCTCAAACCCTTCCATGGCGTTCATCACCTGGTCGCTCTTGTCGTCGAAATGGAAGAGGTACAGGAAAGCAGCAACACCGCCATTTTTACCAAAAGGAAAAATTGAGACAAACGGATAGTCAATTTGAAATAGGCGCTATTTGCCGCAGCAGGGTGGATTTGCATTGTTTAGGGCAAAGTTCGGGCAGCGGCAGGTGCGGGGAGGGACAGAAAGCGGACAAATTGGGCCAATCGTCTTAGGCTGGTGTTCGGAAAATCAGCCCCAGTTTTCACTTCGGCGTGGGCAGCCTCGATTTGTTCGACCGTGAAAATGATTTTGAGTTTTGAAGATGAATGATGCGGCAAAGGTCTGATACTTTAGCCAATGCCCAACCAACCATTCAACGCAGCAAAGCTGTCTATCCACGCAAATCGGCAACCTAAATCTATTTCAACATGAAACCTATCGCAGTCTCTTCGGCAATTGCCATCCTGTTTTTGCTTGCCTGCCAAAAGCAAAAAAACTTTGAAGACCAACGGCTGCTGCCTCCGACGCTCATTGCCTACCGAACGACTAACCAAGCGGTCATCAAGATAAGTGCCCTTAGCTTTGATGATGTTTGGCGTCCTTTCCAATATGTTGCCCCTGATAGGTTCAAAATCTATCGCTCGGAGGGAGATTTGAACCATTTTGTGCAAATTGAGGATATTCCAAACGATGAAACCTATACCTACACTGCCGTAGCGCTTCAACCTGAAACGCCTTATTTTTTCTATGTAAAATCGGAAAAAAATGGCTTGGAAACGGTCGTCTCGGATACGATTATGGTAGTGCCTTCCGAAGCTGAGCAGCCCATCCGCCTGACCAACCCGCAGAGCTACCCCATCCAGTCTGCTACCATGTCGCCAACCAATGACAAACTTGCCTTCACAGACCCCACCTACACCTGGGACAACGGAATGTACGGCGCTACCAGCCTTTTCATTTACGACCTGAATACACAAACCCGTAGTTTGGTACAGCGTTCAGCGGTTTTCCCCGATTGGTCGGCTGATGGTGAAAAATTGGCGTTTTGCACCGATTTGAACGAAGCCGCCATTGAGCAAGGCTATATTCCGCAGCACCTGTCGTTATTGGATGTGGCGAGCGGCAATATCACCCAGCTTACATCGGGGGCGGAGTTTGTGCTGAACCCCGATATTTCAAACAATGGCGAATGGATAGCCTTTGCCTCCGACGAAGGCCACATAAGCGAATTTGAAATTTGGAAAATCAGGATGGATGGCAGCGAAAAAACGCAGCTCACCAATGGCCTAGGGCATATTCTCACCGCAGGCAGCATCGGGTCGGGCCGGCCCACTTGGTCCAATGATGATAAGCTGCTCTTTTTCGGGGTGGACTCCGACGCACCTGAGCAAGATGGCATTTTCAAACTCAATGTCGCCAACAAAGCCGTTGAGCCTGTCCTTCAGTCGCAATGGAAAGAACTGAACCCAGTCCTCTCGCCCAATGGCAGGAAAATGGCGTTTTTTAGCGACCGCTCTGGCCTGATGGAGGTCTGGCTACTCGATTTTGATAGCGGAAACCTCCATCAGCTGACAGGCACAGAAAACAACGCCGTGGAAACCACCTGGGGCAAGCTGGAATGGCTTGACAACAATTCTTTGTTTTACATCGCCTTCCCCAACGATGGCTCCGCCCTGCAAGCCTATTTCAAACTGGACATTTAGGGATTATCCAAGTGATTTGAGGTAATCTTGTAGCTTTTCAAAAGTGCCGCCAAAGCCCTGCTCCATGTTTGGTATCATGCCCACATAGAACGCTTCCTGTTCGGCAGTGGCATTGAGCGGGCCGCCAGTAAGGGTGAGCTTGGTCTTTCCACCCTCGTCCGTCAAGGTCAGTACATTCAGTATTTCCAAGGGGAATTCATTGTTCGGGAAATAGGCCGACTGTGCCACATTGCCCTCGGCATCGGCGAAGGAATTGACCCACACCAAGCGCTCCGGCGGTGTGATTTCCCGGTAGGCCATCCGGCCAAACATTTCAGCGCCGTTCTGCGCCACCATTGAATAGTGAAAAATTCCGCCGGGTTGCAGGTCAAAGCGCACGACCCGAAGGCCCATGCCTGCTGGGCCCCACCAGTTGGCGAGGTGCTGTGGGTCAGTCCAAACCTTGAAAACAAGGTCACGGGGTGCGTCAAGTGTGCGGGTAATGGTAAGTTGATTCATTGCTTGTAAAGTTTAATATTTTGAAAATCAGGCGGTTGCAACGAGGTTCATAACCTCGCCGATGCTGGTTTATAACTGCTGCCCAAACATAATTCGGTGGCCATCCACGGTGATGATGCCGAACTCCCGCATGCCCCAAGGCTTGCTTCCCAATGGGTAGTGGATTTCAGCGCCCCTACCGACGAGTTCCTTGTATAGTTCATCTACCCCCTCCACCTGCACGTAGGCAAAATAGGAGTGGTTGCGGGTCTCAAAGGCCGAGCGGTCGTCGGAACACTCGCCGAGCATGACCACGAAGCTGCCACGCCGCAACTGATGCCATCCGTCGTAAGCCCAGTCGGTGGTAAAGCCCAGTTTTTCCTGGTAATGCTCAACGGATGCAGCGAGGTTCTGCACGGCCAACACATAGCGGGTTTCCACAATTGCGGATTTACGATTGCGGATTTCGGATTGCCCTACAACGTACGCTTCCAACCTGTCCACATTTTGCTTCAAGCCTACGTCTGCTTTGACCGCTTTGATGACATGCGCCAGTTGTTCCTCGCTCTCGAACAGGCTTTGCAAGTGGAGGCGGGTTTTTCTGCCCTCTTCGGTGAAAGTGGCCGTCAGCGTGAACTTTGGACCGTTCACATGCTGCAGTACGATGCGCTCCGGTTTCACCAGTTCCACATACATGTGTAGGTTCCGGTAATCCGTGCCGTCGGGGCCATGCATCATGAATTCCCAGACGCCGCCGGGGCGCACTTCCATCTTGTAGATAGTGTTGCGAAAGCCTTCTGGCCCCCACCAATGTTGGATGTGTTCGGGGTTCGTCCAAACCTCCCAAACGAGGTCTCTGGGAGCGTCGAGCAGTCGGGTGATTTCGAGGCTGCGGCCCTCGGTTGAGTCGGGTGAATTTTGCATAGGTTGATAAAAGTTGATAGGGTTGATAAGGGTTGATGGGGCGCTCGCCATGAGGGAAATCAACCCTCATGAACCGTTATCAACCCTTATCAACCTGCTTTCCTTGCATTTTCGCCAGATACTGCTCCAGCGAATCCAGCTTCTCGTTCCAAAACTGGCGGTACTGCTCCACCCAGTCAGCCACTTCCCGCAGTTTTTCGGGTTGCGCTTCGCAAATGCGCTCCCTACCCTGCTGTTTTACAGCCACAAGGCCACATTCCGTCAGGATTTTCAAATGCTTTGAAATCGCTATCCGGCTCGTCGGAAAACGGTCGGCGATGGTGTTGATGTTCTGCGGATTTTGCGCCAGCAGACCCAATATTTCCCGGCGGGTTGGGTCGGCGATGGCTTGGAAAACGTCACGTCGCATGGAATGGGGATTGGGAAATTAGAAATTAGGAACTCCATGATTCAAGCTAGTAATTAGATGGGCGGGCGCATTCGTAATGCAGGCAAACCACCCCGTTGTCCAATTGCTCGGAATCCACCAGTTCCAGTTTCACCCGCTTCGAAAGTGCCGGGAACATGGGGATGCCCTCGCCCAGCAGCATCGGGTTCACGAAGAGCCAGAGGTCGTCCACTAGTCCATTTTGCAGGAGGAAACGGCCCGCCGAAGGGCTGCCGAAAATGATGATTTCGCCGTCCCCGCCTTGTTTTAGCTGCGCAATTTGTTCCGCAATATTTTCACCGATAAACATGGTGAGCGGGTGGCGGTCGCCCTGCCTGCTGTGGGAAAGCACGATTTTCTGCACCTGTTTGTACCAAGCAGAATGCTCGATATCATGCTTGGAAGCCTTCGGTTTATCGGCGGCGGTGGGCCAATAGGCTTCCATCATGTCCCAAGTCACACGGCCATAGAGCGCCATGTCGGCGGCGGCGGTGCGCTTGCCAGCGTAGTCGAAAAGTTCTTCGTCCACCTTAATCCAATCCATTTCGCCATTCGGCCCGGCCACGAAGCCGTCGAGGGAAACATGCATGAACCAGACAATCTTTTTCATCGGAATTTGATTAAAACATTCTTGTGTAACCGTTTGGTTTCGCAAATGTAAAACGAAACCTTTTGGTTACACAAGCTTTCCGCCCTTTCTTTTTTAAAAAAAAATCAACCTGTTTGATTTTTGTAACTATCGCTTTGATTTCCATTAGGCTAAAATCTGCGAACTTCGGAGCTTTGCCCCATTATTTATTGCAATTATTTCAGCATGAAACGAATCATCAACACCACCTTGCTTCTGTTGTCATTGCTTGTTTTAGGCAAGTCGGCCTACGGCCAATCGCCAGACAGCACAAAGCACAGCCTTAAATTCAGCGGCACGGTCAGCGCCAACAACAACGGCTTCTCCCTCGTGCCGACCTTCTCGCTGGGCAAACCCGCCGTGCAGACCGGCTTCAATATCAGTGGCAACAAGGGGCGGCTCAGCTTCCACCCGCAGTTTTGGTACTCCATGCTGGATTACAAGCCTTGGTCTTTCATTTTCATCTGGCGGTACAAGCTGGTGAAAAAGGAGAAGTTCGACCTAATCCTCGGCACCCACGCCCCGGCCATCAATTTCAGGAGCGCCACCGTGACCGAGAACGGCGTGGAAAAAGACGTGGTCAAAGCCCGCCGCTTCTACCCGGCGCTGGAAATCCTGCCCTATTATCACCTCAACAAAAACGTCTCGCTGAGCATTTACTACCTGTTTGGCACGGGCATCGAAAAGGAAGTTTCCAGCAAGAACCATTTCCTCTCGCTTCGGGCCGACTTCAACAATCTGCCGCTTTCGAAGCAGCTTTACCTGAAGTTCAACCCACAAGTTTATTACCTTGCCATTGATGATGCCGATGGGGTTTATGCCGCCGGAATCCTTGCCCTGGCGCACCGCAAATGGCCGCTTTCCGTCAGCACGATGATGAACAAGGCGCTCAAATCGGAAATTGCCGTCAGCGATTTTGAGTGGAACGTGGGCGTGACGTGGGCGTTCGGAAGGGAGTTTGTGGAGAAGTAATTAGTAATTAGTGATTGGTAATTAGTGATTGGCCGGAACACACTAATCACCATTCACTAATCACCAATCACCAAAAAAATCATGGACAAAATCGAATCAATCGAAGATTTCTACCAACGGCGTTTCGGCTGGATTCCTGAGAATCTCAAACATGAAATCGGGCATTTCAACGTGTTTCCGCATGTGCCGGTGAATATCAGCAAGCCCAATCCGCTGCCCTATAAGCGGCGTGATTTTTACAAGATAATGCTGGTGACCGGGAATATAGACATGCAATATGCCGATAAAGTAGTGAATATTAAAAAGCAGGGATTGTTCTTTTCCAACCCACAAATACCCTATAAATGCGGCAATTTGGAGGATATTAAATCGGGCGTTTATTGCATATTCCATCAGCATTTCTTTCATAATTTCAGCGATATAAGGCAATATTCGGTATTCCAGCCCAATGGCGAGCATGTGTTTGAACTGGCGGACGAGCAAGTGCCGCAAATTCAGCGCATATATGACCGAATGTTCGAGGAAATCACCTCCGATTATATCCACAAATACGACGTGCTGCGCAACCTCGTGTTCGAACTGCTGCATTTTGCCATGAAGATGCAGCCCTCCACAAATTTTGACCGACAGCAGATAAACGCCGCACAGCGCATTTCCACGCTGTTCTTGGAGCTGTTGGAGCGGCAGTTCCCCATCGAAGAAGACCACCCAAAAGTCAGCCTACGCTCGCCCTCCGATTTTGCGCAGCAGCTCAACGTCCATGTGAACCACCTGAACCGGGCCGTGAAGGAAACGACCGAGAAAACCACCTCCCAAATTATTGCGGAGCGCATCCTGCAAGAAGCCAAAATCCTACTAAAGCACAGCCAATGGAACGTGTCGGAAATCGCCTTCGCCCTCGGTTTTACGGAGGTGACGCATTTCAATAATTTCTTTAAAAAACAGGTGGGGACGAGTCCGGGGAAGTTCAGGAATGGGTGAAAACCAAGTGGTAAGCCTAAATAAGATAGACTATTGATGGTTTTTCAGGCAAAAAAGCCGTTTAGCGCATTCCATTTTCAAGATTATCTGCATATAGCTCCTTTGAAATTCTGGGGCTTAAAAAACAATTGCAAACTGCTTATCATGAAATTAAAAGGCTTAAAAAACAATTTCAGAAAGCTCCGCAGACATTCTGAGAAGCAATCTGAAATTTCATACAGTGCCTCACAATTTCTGAGAAGCAGTTTACAGTTGTAAATTTTGTCAAAGTAAATTTTTCTTGCTAAAAATTATTTAACCTATAAATTCATCAAAAATGAAGAAACGTATGCTTGGAACCAACCTCGAAGTCTCTTCCATCGGACTCGGCTGCATGGGCATGAGCTTCGGCTACGCCCCATTTCCCGAAAAAAAGGACAGCATCGCCGTCATCCACGCCGCCATTGAGCAGGGCGTTGATTTTTTCGATACGGCAGAGGTATATGGGCCGTACAACAATGAGGAAATCGTGGGGGAAGCCATTGTGGGCCATCGTGAAAAGGTTGTCATAGCCACCAAATTCGGCTTCAATATCGTGGACGGCAAAATGGCGGGCGTGGACAGCCGTCCAGAAACCATCCGCCGGGCCGTGGAAGGCTCGCTCCGCAGGCTGGGCGTGGACTGCATTGACCTGCTCTACCAGCACCGGGTGGACCCCAAAGTGCCCATCGAAGACGTGGCGGGAACGGTGCGGGACCTCATTGCCGAAGGTAAAGCCAAGCATTTTGGCCTATCGGAAGCCGGGGCGCAGACCATCCGCCGGGCACATGCCGTGCAGCCCGTGGCCGCTTTGCAAAGCGAGTACTCGCTCTGGACTCGTCAGCACGAAGCGGAAATCATTCCCACACTGGAAGAATTGGGCATCGGTTTCGTGCCGTTCAGCCCGCTGGGCAAGGGTTATTTGACAGGAAAAATTGACGAAAAACGGCAGTTCGAGCCAGGTGATATACGGGGCATCATCCCCCGTTTCACGGAAGAAGCCCGTGTTGCAAACAAAGCCTTATTGGATGTGATTCAGCAATTTGCGGAGCGCAAAAACGCCACACCCGCCCAGATTGCCCTCGCTTGGGTGCTGGCGCAAAAGCCTTGGATTGTACCGATTCCCGGCACTACCAAATTGCACCGCTTGACGGAGAACAATGGCGCTGCTAACGTGCATTTTTCAGCAGAAGAATTGCAGGAATTGACGGCAGCATCAGAGCAGGTAAAAGTGATGGGGGCGAGATATACAGAGGCGATGGAGGCAGCGACGGGCTTGTGATTTGACAGAATTCTCCATTGCCTATTCTTCCAAAAACGGGTAATCAATATACCCATTATCCCTGCTACTAAACATGTTCACCCGGTAGGCACCTACCGGGTGAACCCAAGTTCCCATTTCGGGAGCAAATAGCCGCCGCCGTTGGGCATGGCGCTCTATTTTGATGAACCAACTTGGTATTTGTATGTTGTGCTAATAACTTTGAAAAAGCCTCCAACAATACATCTATTATGGAACTTGATTTTTTTAAAAAACTCATTGAGTTATGCGGAGTTGGGCACATCGTTTTATCTTTTGCCAGCCTACTGATTCCTCGTTTTTTAAATTGGAAAAACGACCTCGCTGCCCTGCCAATCCTGCTCCGGCAGATGTTTTGGACGTATGCTGCTTATATTTTAGTCATTAATTTTTGCTTCGGCATCGTGTCAATCTGGGGGGCTGATGATTTGCTCAATGGCTCATTTTTGGCAAAGTGCTTAAGCCTTTTCATCGGCTTTTATTGGTTTGCAAGGGTGCTGATTCAATTTTTTTACTTCGACCGAAAAACAGCGCCAAAAGGATTAATTTACACGCTGGGCGAAATCGGCCTAGTAGGGCTATTTATCATTTTCACACTGGTTTATTTCACTGCTTTTTTTAAAAATATAGCATGGATTTGACCTTATTTGGGCTTGCATTCTGGGCATTTTTCCTACTGGTGACTGGCTATTTTCTGGCTTTTTCTAAAAGCAAATGGTGGGCAAGGTTGTTGGCTTGGTCGCTTGCTGTTTTGACCACTGTTTTTTCGGTTTGGGCAACCGAAGGTCAAACTGCACTTTTTAGGATGTTCGCCATTGTTGTCCTACAATTGATTGCCATGAAAATAATAGTTTTGATAGAAGAACGCTTTGGCAAGTCCAATCTCAATTTCATGCAATGGTCGGCTTTTTCACTCGGATGGTTTGGTATGCGACCTGCAATTTTCAAAGATTTTCCGTCAAAACCGCTTTCCGGAATTTTACCCTTGTTTGGAAAAGCGCTCTCCCGAATTTTGCTTGGTTTGCTGTTGCTGTATATTTCAAAATGGATTGAAAATCAAGGAGTCACATCATTTTTCCCAAAGAACCTGCTTGCATTGGTCGGCTTGAGTTTTATCTTGCATTTTGGGATTTTGAACTTAACCACGGCATTTTGGCGACTTTTTGGAGTTGATGCACGTGAACTTTTCCGAGCACCTTATTTATCAAAATCACTGCAAGAATTTTGGGGGAAACGGTGGAACCTCGCCTTTTCAGAAATGACCGTATTGGTGGCTTACCGACCTTTGAAAAACATTTTGGGAAACAATCAGGCAATGATATTATCATTCCTGCTCTCTGGAATCTTGCATGAAATCGCTATTTCCGGCCCTGTAAATGCTGGTTTTGGTTTGCCATTCTGCTATTTTGTGCTACATGCTGCTGCCATGTTTTTGGAACGGGAATATGATTGGATAAAAAAAATCATCGCTCACTCAATCTTGTCGAGATGCTGGGTTTTCGCTTGGCTAATTTTGCCCATGCCATTGTTGTTCCACCAGCCTTTTTTGCAAGGTGTTATTTTGCCGTTGCGAGATTTGATGCTGTCTTTTTTATTCAGTTGAGATTTTAAAACTTAGTATCGTTCAAAGCGGAAGTCGGCGCAAATAGAAATGATGGGCACAAGATATACAGGGGCGATGGAGGGGCGACGATCTTTTTCAGCATTTCACCCCCTCAAAAACGGCCACACACACGCCCACACCGCCTGCCAATTCTCCAAAAAACACCCATGCCCCGTGTTGGGGATGATGCTGATTTTATGGCGTGGAATATGCCGGGCAGCACTCACGACCCGCTCCACTGGGTTGCCGCCGTCGTTGTCGCCCGCCATGACCATGACCGGGCATTGGATTTTGCCGAGCATTTCCTTGCCGACCGTCACTTTGTTGTAACAGGCACAAACCCCGGCGAACATCTCGTTCAATCTGCTGGGTTCGGGGTTCAGCCGCAGGTGCTGGGCAATAAAGGCAGCGTCCATTTGCTTGGCTTGCTCCGCCGTGAAATTGAATTCCCTGACGCCGGGCGACAATTCCCCTGCACCCATGACCACCATTTTTTTCACCCGGTTGGGGTACATCGCCGCCAGCTGATAGGCTGCATAACCGCCGTCGCTGAAGCCGATGACCGTCACGCTGTCCTTGGTCACAGCGTTGATGACCGCAAAGGCGTCGTTTGCCCGTTGTTCGAGCGACATGGGCACACTACCTATGAAGGATTTGCCGTGCCCCCGTGTGTTGATGGCAATGACCTGATAATCCTTTTTTAATTGGTCAATAAAATCCGACATTTCAATGATGGAGCCGAACAGTCCGCCGTGCAGCAGCACGATGGGTTCGCCTTTGCCATATACTTCGTAATAAATTTTGGCGTCGTTTGCCTGCACGTAATGGCCTGCCGAGGGGTTGTTCCCATAGGGCTGATGATATACCACGCCGGGTGGCTGAAAGGCACGTATCAGGGCTTTCCCCTGCCACTCTGTTTCCCGGTTTGCCGGGATCACCTTCAAGTCTTTGAAATAGCCGATCGTGCCGATGTCCACGTACAATCCAACCGCGCCACGAGTTGATTTGGCAAGCATGGTGTCCACCACGAAATTTGAATATTTTGCATCATTGATAAACATTTCGGCTCGTTTACCATGGACTTCAATCCGCATCGTAATCCATTCATTGGTGTCAACAGGCGCAGCGCCTTCGTATCTTCCGGGCGCTTTTTTCCGCAAGGTTTCAAATTTATAGTCGGGGTATGCAAAATATTGAACTGTGTGATTTCTGCGAAATTGATTGTCGGAACGCCCAACTCTGGGACGTAGATAAATGGATTCAAAGTTTTCATCTTTTTCATCAATCCTAAAATACAAGCCAATAAACCCTTGTGCGCCAAGGAAAGGCGAAGGGTCTTGAATTTGGCTGTACATCTTCACTTCGATAGTGCCATCCTCAAAATCAAGGTTTGTTAATTTGGCAAAATGCCGGTCATCTACGGTTGCTTCCAAATTATTTGCATCGAAAGGCAGAGCATTAAGGTCCCGTTCTATTTTCAGGACTTTTTCGCCCTGAAAATCAACGATGGAACCCGTGACGTTTTTCAGTTCAAACGCTTGGTTGCCGAGGGTCAATATTTGACCAAAAGCGGCATTGGCGCAAAGCGCCAGCAAAAGGATGAATGTATTTTTCATGATGCAAGTTTTTCACTTCGGTTTCTCCACCAATTTGCCAGCATTGAGCCGGAAATCGTCATCCACGGCACAGAGATGGCGGACGCCAAGCCCACCGTCGCTATTTTGCCCATTTGTAGGGCAATGCCAGACGCCAAACCGCCATTTTGCATACCGACCTCCAATGAAATGGTGCGGCAGGTGGCTTCGTCAAGCCCCGTCAGGCGACCGCTCCAGTAGCCGAGCAAATAGCCCGTGCTGTGGTGCAGCATGGAGGCGACGAACAGCAGGGGGCCGATGGTCAGCAGGTTGTCACGCCCGGCGGAAATAATGACTACCAGCATCATCAATATCCCGAACATGGATATTTTGGGCATGATGGTTTGCAGCCATTTCATGTTGCGAATCAGTTTGTTGATGACCAAGCCGAGCACCACCGGCACGATGATGATTTCCATGACGTGCAGCATCATTTTCACAAAATCCACTTCCACGAATTGCCCTGCGAGTATTTTCATCAAAAACGGGGTCATAATGGGCGCCATCAGGGTCGAAACCGTGGCAATGGTGATGGATAGGGGCAAATTCGCCTTGGCGATAAATGCCAGCACATTGGATGAAACGCCGCTCGGCACGGAGCCAATCAGGATGATACCTGCGGCAATTTCAGGCGGAAAACCGAAGCCCTTGGCTATCGAGAAGCCTACCAACGGCATGATGGTAAAATGGCTTACCAAGCCAATGACGACGGCTTTTGGCGTCTTGAAAACGCTTTCGAAATCCTTCAGGCTCATCTCCGTGCCCATCGTGAACATGATTAACTGAATCAACGGCACGATGAGGCTGGTGAACTTGAAATCGCCGATTTGACGGAAATATTGGGGGAAATACATGCCCACCGCCAACGCCACGAATACCCAAATGGTGAAGGCGTTTTGCTTGATTTTTGGGTAGCCCAGCCCGCCGATTGCCAAGCATACCAGCGCAGCAATAACGTATGGACCTGTGGTGCTCAAGCCTTTGCCAAAGGCTAAAATGCCAACCGCTATAAGCCCCAAAATGGAAGCGATGAAGAGCAGGTATTTGGATGTTTTTTCCATGATGAAATTGGAAAAATGACGGCGTGGCTTAGGGTTAAGTTGTTGGAGTTTGCACAAAAAATATGCGGCTACTGAGCCTCTCGGCACTTTCCCGAAGCCTTATTTCCACCTCGTTTTGCGCTGCCTGTTTTTCGCCGTCAATGCGGGCGAGCATCGGCACGGTCAGCGCAGCGACGGCGTGGCCGTTCATGTCAAAAATGGGGAACGAGATGGCATGAAGCCCTGCAAACTGGTTGCTCTGGATAGAGGCAAAACCCTTGTCAGCCACTACTTTTAGCATCGTGCGGAATGCTTCGATTTCGGCGGCAGGCTTGCCTGGCAGGCTCTCCTTAATCCGAAGTTCCATGATGACTGGGTCTTGGAACGCCACCAGCACACGCCCCGAAGCCGAGGGCGCCACCTCGATTTCTGCGCCCACACGGGTCATAAATCCCAAGCCGTCGGGCGGCTGGATGGAAGCGATGACGGTCTGTGCGCCTTTGCTGTAAACCCTCAAATCGCAGGGGAACGAAACCGCCCTCGACAGCTCCTCCATTATCGGCAATGCCTCCGTCAACAAGCGATAGGTTGGCGGGTGGAAATGCGACAATTGAAACAATTTAGAAGTAATGGAATATACATTGCCTTGATTGGCAACGTAGTTTCGCTGCAAAAGGCAATTGAGCATCCGGTATATCTCGCCCAAATTACGCCCCAAGCGAGCGGCAATTTCCTGCTGCGTCAGCCCGGTTTCGCATTGGCAAAGTGCCTCCAAGATGTCCAATCCCTTTTCCAATGCGGGGGCAGAATATGCGCCATTTTTGTCCAAGACCTCTTCCGTTTCTTTGTTTTTCATCGCTTACATGCCAGTTTGATGTACCTCGATGATATTGCCATCGGGGTCATGGAAGAAGATTTGGTACCAGCCCGCCAACGCCCATTTGCCGTAGTCGGCGTAAGGGATGCCCTGTTCTTCCAGCTTTTTTTTGAAGCCCACAATATCGTCGGTGCGGAAGCAGAAATGCCCCCGTTCGAGCGGGTTGATAAATTGCTTTTGCTCAAAACCGAGGTTCACGTCTTTGCGGGTGATGTGGAACTCGACCGCACCGTCTGTCAGGAAGTCAACCACGCCGTCGAAGCGGTTGGCGGTATCTTCTCCTACCAACGAATGTTCTTCGTCCTGTATGCGGGAAAGCCCAAAGACGTTTTGGTAAAACGCCGAAGTCCGTTGCACATCTTCCGTGCAAATATTCATGTGGTGGTATTTGAATTTCATAAAAATGGAGTTGGAAGTGGTGAAAAATTTTGCAAATATGAAAATAGAATTTCAAATTTAAAAAAACTCTTTCTAATTTTGTTGCAAAATCTTTGGGGTTGGAAGGTTTTGACTCAAGCCACCCTATCCAATCATTGAAAAGCAAAATGGAAATTTCGGACATAGAACATCCCGTAATAAAGCAGGAAATATGCAGCCCCACACAGGTATGTCGGGTAGCCTCCATGCTCGATTTGGATGCGCAACCATACGTGGAAGGCAGGCATTTGCCAAAAGGCTGGCACTTTTTCCTGCTGGCGGGCGAGACCCGGAAATCCGCTCTGCGACCTGACGGGTTCCCCGGTCTGGGCGTGCCCATGCCCGAACTTGGCTTGCCGAGGTTGCTCTTGGGCGGCAGGAGCGTATCGTATCAAGGCGATATTGTGATTGGTTCCGTCTTGGAGAAAACAAGCTTTATTAAAAATATAATGGAAAAAACGAGCCAATCTGGGCGGATGGCAATCGTGAACATACAGCATGAATTGCGAGCGGTTGATGCATTAAATCCAGCTATTGTTGAAACCCAAACCTATATCTTGCTTGACGGTAAAAATTTCTCCGCCAAAAATGAAAAAACACCTGCCGAACCGAGTTCTGCCAAATACCAAAAACAGTTCGTACCTGATGAAACATTGCTTTTTCAATATTCCGCATTAGGCTTTAACTCCCATAAAATACATTTGGACAGGGGCTATGCCCAAAACGTGGAAGGCTTGCCGGATTTGGTGGTGAATGGTGGTTTGGCGACGCTGCTTTTAACGGAATATATCCGAACGGAATTAAAACTGGAATTAACGGAAATTAAAGTCAAACATTTAACGCCCCTGTTCTGCAACCGGAGAATGACGATTGCAACCGAGGGCGGCGACACCATGTGGCAACTCAAAATATTGGATGATAATAATTCGGTTGCCGTGGAAATGGAAGCCAAAATAGATTGATTGGACATGAATTTCGAACCACTAAAAGGCATCAAAATATTGGATTTAACGACGGTCGTGGTCGGCCCCCTCGCTACTTGGCGATTGGGGCAGTACGGTGCCGAGATAATTAAAGTGGAACACCCCTCCGGCGACCTGATGCGGGGTCTTGGTGGTGCTTCCCCGACTGGGCAACATTCCGGCGGGTACCTGCACCTCAACCGGGGCAAGCGCAATATTTGCCTCGACCTGAAAACGCCCGGCGGCCAGGAAATTTGCCGAAAATTGGTGGAAAAATGCGATGTCGTAGTTGCCAATATGCGCCCCGATGCCCTTGCCCGCTTGGGTTTGGATGCCCAGACCATACTTGCGCAGTTTCCTGATAAAGTCTATTGCATGATTACGGGTTACGGCACGGATGGGCCTTATTCCGGCTTGCCGACTTATGACAGCGTTTTGCAGGGCGCATCGGGCATTGCCGGCTTGACGCTTGCCCGTGACGGCAAGCCCGCTTATGTTCCGATGTTGATTTGCGACCATGTCGTGGGCGAAATCACGGCGGGTACGGTCATGGCTGCCCTCATGCAGCGCCAACAGACGGGAAAAGGCAGTAGCATCGAAGTGCCGATGTTCGAAACGATGGCGGCTTTTGTGCTGCAAGAGCATTTGGCGCAGCAGAGTTTCGACCCGCCCGTAGGCCCCGTGGGCGACCTCCGCTTGTTAAGCCCGCACAACCAGCCCGTGAAAACGAAAGATGGCTATATTTCTTTCAGCATCAATACCGACGCACAGGTGCGGGCGTATTTAAAATTGACCGATAAGCATGATTTATTGGACGATATGCGCTTTTCGACCATCGCCAACCGTGCCAAATATGTGGCGGAATGGTTTGCGGTGCGGGGGGCCCCTTTAGAAAACAAAACCACTGCCGAATGGCTTGACCTTTTCCAGCAAGCAGACCTTCCAGCCATGCCCTGCCATTCGCTCGAAACACTTACCGCCGACCCGCATTTGAAAGCCGTAGGTTTGGTAGCTTTTGAAGACCATCCGACGGAGGGCAAGGCTGCCGTCATCCGTTCGACCATACAAGTGGATGGTGCGTATCCTTCGCCTCGTGCCCCCGCCGTGCCAATCGGTTGGGACACCCAGGATTTGTTGCTGGAGTTGGGTTATTCCGCTGCTGATATAGCATCTTTAATTGCTCAAAAAGCCGCCATTAATTATGAGCATTAACAAATACAATCCCCTACTCTTAGAAAACAAGGTTTGCGTCATCACAGGTGCGGCATCGCCCCGCAGCATCGGCTATGCCACGGCAGAACTTTTTGCCGCTCATGGCGCTAAAATCGTGGTGCTTGACTTAATTGTAAATGAAGGAATTGCCAATTTAATTGCAGCGCAAATTGGGTTCAACCCCGAAGTGATTTCCATAAAATGCGATATTAGAAATGCAGCCGATTGCGACATTGCCATTGAAAAAGCGGTGGCGAATTTTGGCACAATTGACTGCTTGGTGCATTGTGCGGGCGTAGTTAAATCCGGTGGCATATTGTCCATTAACGAAGGGGAATATGCGGATATCATGGACGTTAACCTGAAAGGCAGTTTTAATATCTGCAAAAGCGTTTTAAAAGTATTTACGGAAAAACAAGCGGGCGTCATCGTTAATCTGGCTTCCTTGGCTGCCCAACGAGGCGGCGGCTTGGTCGGAGGCACGCATTATGCCGCATCAAAAGGTGGCGTGATTAGCCTCACCAAGTCCATAGCGAGGGAGTTTGCACCGCAGGGCATCCGTGCCAACGTGATTTGCCCCGCCATGATTGAAACCGCCATGCTGGATGGAATTAATGAGGAGGAATTAAAGAGCGTCATAGCCGCCATTCCTTTAAAACGGGTGGGCAAAGCCATTGAATTGGCGGGAACTTGCTTGTTTTTGGCTTCGGAGCTTTCAGGGTTTATTACTGGGGCTACTATTGATGTGAATGGGGGGATTCATATTCATTGAAAGGGAGTTTTGGGGTTTGATTTTGCGATAAAATTCATTTGGTGAAAAGCCCTGCTCCCAAATCAGCGCCCAACGTGCCGGGTTTGATATGGAGGAAAATTCTGCTAATTTGGTCTTCAATAATTTCAAGTTTCCCCGTTGTTTTCAAAACTACATCCTTGTTTATTCTCAATTTGGCTGGGTCCGCTTTTTCACCAAATCCATGAGCGCCGCCACCTTTATTTACCAATGAATTGTAGCCTACAATGATTGAGTTTTCAACGGTATAAGACAATTTTTCGTCTTTGTCGAGCATCCAGAGCACATTGGCATTGCTGACCACATTGTTGTAGAATCTGAAATCATCCGAGGCTGACCATGTCCAAACGATACCTCCATAACTATCTATAATGAGGTTGTGGTGCATGGAAGAGTTGGATGCCGGGCTGTTCCACATCACAACAGCATCTTTGACACCGTGAAACACACAATGGTCAACCTCCAAGCCTGTACCATTTGCCAAAATTCCAAGGTGATTGGGCACGGCAAATCTATTGCCGATAAACAGGCATTGAGTAACCCTTAAATCTTCCAAGTTTTTGCCCTCCCAAACAATAGGATAATTCCTTATCAACATGCCGTAGGAGGGGTTCTCGTGGACGGGTTCGCCCATTATCCTCAAACCTTGGATGGTCACATGGCTGTTTTGCACCAATATGCCAAAATTTTGCCCGCCAGTTGTTTCGCCTTTGTCGTTTTTCTCCGTTGAAAACGGCATGGTGGAAATAAGGATAGGCATATCCGATGGATTCCATTTTTCGTCATCCGGCAAAGTTTCGGCCCGCACTGTCAGCCGATTCTTTTTTGAAAACTTCCATTTTGTGGCGTTAAAATCTGCGGTCTCAGCCAAACCATAAACACCCGGCGAAAGATAAATAGTGATTGCTCCTTCGCCTTCTGATGCAGTCACCCTTTTGGCAGCCTCGCTCAATGACTTCAATGGACTTTCTTTATTGCCATTATTGGTATCAATTCCCAATGCAGAATTGACATAAACGTTCCCATCTGTTGGTACGGAGGGGCGCTGAGCCATTACCAATTGGCCGTATAATATGAACAGAAACAGTGTCGTCATCCTTTTCATAATCCTGATTTTTAATTTAAAATGAGGCTGCAAAGGTCTGACAAATGGATTGGGGATAACCTTAAACTATCTTAAGAAATCCGCTCATTGCCCCGCCAAATCCTTCCTAATTTTGCTCAAAAACTCTGGCGTGATGCCCAAATAAGAAGCGATTTGCGTATTGGGCAGGCGGTTCGCTAAGTGCGGGTATTGCTCCAAAAAATGCAGGTAGCGCTGCTGGGCGGTGGAGCTGATGTTTTGCAAAACCCGGTTCTGCAATTCGATGAATTTGTTCTCGATGATGACCTTGAAAATGCGGTCGAGCTTGGGGATATTGGTGTACAGGAAATACAAGTCCTGCTGCTCGATTTGGAGGATGTCCGATGGCTCGATGGCCTCGATGCAGAACCCGCTCGGCTTGCCCGCATGGAAACTGCCGATGTCGGCAATCCAATCGCCCTCGGCGGCGAATTGGACGTTGTGCTCCGTGCCTTTTTCGTCAATGGCGTACATTCGGAAGCAGCCACGCACCACAAAACTGTAATGCTTGCAGGTAAATCCTTCCCGCAAAATCAACTGCCGCCGCTTGACTTTCCGCTGGCTCGCCCTTCCGGTAATCAGCTCCATTTCCTCGGCACTCAGCGGCAAGTATGTTTGAAAATGGGCAATAAGTGGGTGCATGGATTTCACTTTGGGCAAATAAAGCAATTTTAACTGCGAGCTACCGCCTAATTCGACATAAATCAATGTTTCTTTGCGTCGAACCTCAAGGCCAAGACCTTTTGCACGACGCCATGAAAAGCACTATTTTCCACGACGATTTCATGCTGCAAAGCGAAATGGCTCGGCGGCTCTACCACGGCCACGCCGCCCATTTGCCCATCGTGGACTACCACAACCACCTCCCACCAGATGAATTGGCGGCGGACAAACGCTTCGAGACCCTGACGGAGGTCTGGCTCAAGGGCGACCACTACAAGTGGCGGGCCATGCGGGCCTTGGGCGTGGACGAGCAGTTCATAACGGGCAGCGCCTCCGACCAGCAGAAATTCTTGGCTTGGGCGCAATGCCTGCCGCAAACGCTGCGCAATCCGCTGTTCCATTGGAGCCACTTGGAATTGAAGCGCATTTTCGGCATTGACCAATACCTGAACGAGGCATCGGCAGCCGCCATTTATGAGCAAGCAAACAGCCTGCTGCAATCGCCGGGCTTTTCGGCAAGGGGGCTGGTAGAGAAATTCAAAGTGGAACTGCTTGGCACCACCGACGACCCCTGCGACAATCTCGAACACCACCGCTCCATCGCCGAAAGTGGCTGGAGCGTGCAGGTGCTGCCCAGTTTCCGCCCGGACAAGGCACTGCAAATCCACGACCGCCCTCTTTTCCTCGCCTATCTGAAAAAACTGGAAGTGGCCAGCGGCGTCGCCATCCGGGATTTTAACACCTTGGTGGAAGCCCTGCAAAAACGGGTGGATTTTTTCCATGAAAACGGCTGCAGCATCGCCGACCACGGGCTGGCGCAAATGCCCTTGGCAATGGCGATGTCGAGGAGCTTAACGGATGAATTTGAAGATTTTTTGAACCCAAAATACGCCAAAGCCTACTCCAATCCCGCTGCTTTTGCTGGGGCCTTGCTCCTCGAACTTTGCCGGATGTACCACGAACGGGGCTGGGTGCAGCAGTTCCACCTTGGGCCGCTCCGCAATACCAACAGCCGCCTCTTGGCCGCCCTTGGTGCCGACGCCGGGGTGGACAGCATCGGCGATCTGCCGCAGGCACTGCCACTGGCCCAGTTCCTTGATGCCCTCGACCGGGACGACCAATTGGCAAAAACCAGCCTCTACAATATCAATCCCGCTGAAAATGAGGCATTTGCGACGATGTGCGGCAATTTCAACGATGGAAAAACCAAGGGTAAAATCCAGTTCGGCTCCGGTTGGTGGTTCCTCGACCAAGCGGACGGCATGGAAAAACAGCTCAATACTTTGTCCAATTTGGGCATCCTGAGCACCTTCATCGGCATGACGACGGACAGCCGCAGCTTCCTCTCCTTCCCCCGCCACGAGTATTTCCGGCGGGTGCTCTGCAATTTGCTGGGGCAGGACGTGGAGCGGGGCCTCTTGCCCGACGATGAGGCGTGGTTGGGCGGCATGGTGGCGGATATTTGCTACCGAAATGCGAAAAGCTATTTTAATCTTGACGCAGGTTTTTTGACGCAGAAAGACGCAGATTTTTAATGATTTTTTATGTTGGACGTTCCGTCCAACAACATAATTCATCATAAGCATCATAAAAATCTGCGTCAAAAAACATGCTTCACAGCCTCAATTCTACATTCTCAATTGAATGAAAAAAATAATCTCCTTCGGCGAAACCATGCTGCGCCTGACCCCTCCCGGCAACCAGCGTTTTGCGCAAGCCACCAGCCTTGAAATCATCATTGGCGGGGCGGAAAGCAACGTGGCCGTGTCGCTGGCCCGGTTCGGGATGGACGCCGAATGGGTGAGCCGCCTGCCGGAAAACGACATGGCCGAGCGGCTGCTCCTCGAATTGCGCAAGCATGGCGTCGGGCTGCGCCACGTGGTGCGGGGTGGCGAACGGGTCGGCATTTATTTTTTGGAAAACGGCGCTTCGCAACGGGGCAGCAAGGTCGTGTATGACCGGGCGCACAGCAGCATGGCCACGCTCCAGCCGGGCATGATTGACTGGGAGGCCGCCTTTGCCGGAGCGGATTGGTTCCATTGGTCGGGCATCACGCCCGCCATTTCGCAGAGCGCCGCCGAGGCTTGCCGGGAGGCCATCGAAGTGGCCAACCGCATGGGCCTGACCGTGAGCACCGACCTGAACCACCGGGCGGCCCTTTGGAAGTACGGCAAGCAGCCCAAGGAGGTCATGCCGGAACTGACCGCTGGCTGCGACCTCATCGTGGGCGCTGCCGAGGACGTCCGCAACTATTTCGGCATCGTGCCGGAGGGCGATGGGGAGGAGGCACAACGCTCCATGCTGGCCCAACTCAAAAACCGCTTTCCCCGTGCAAAATGGGTGGCGACCACCTTGCGCAGCAACCCCAATGCTTCGCAAAACGGCTTCTCCGGCCTGCTCTGGGATGGCCAGCAGTTTTGCGAAGCACCCAGCTATCCCGTCACCCACATCGTGGACCGGGTAGGCACGGGCGATGCTTTCACGGCGGGGCTTATCTTTGGCCTCCGCTCCTACCCTTCCGACCCGCAGTGGGCGCTGCATTTCGGCGTTGCCGCCGCAACCCTAAAGCACAGCATCCCCGGCGACATGAACCTGGTATCAAAGGCCGAAGTGGAAGCGCTGATGGCCGGGAACGCAACGGGAAGGGTAAGTAGATAAAATCGGTTGACGGTGGTCGGTGGTCGGTAGTAGGTGGTTCGGTCACCGTCAACCGACCACCGTCAACCGACAACCGTCAACCAACTAAAATGGCACGTTTCACACGAATTCAAGTCTATCAAAAAATGGCCGAACAGGGCATGGTGCCGCTGTTTTACCACGCCGATGTTTCGCTTTGCAAACAAGTGGTGGCGGCCTGCTACCGGGGCGGCGCTCGGCTGCTGGAGTTCACCAGTCGGGGCGATTTTGCCCATGAGGTCTTTGGGGAATTGAGCAAGCATTGCGCCAGCGAAATGCCCGATATGATACTCGGCGTTGGTTCGTTGACGGATGCGGCGGCGGCCTCGCTATACATGCAGCTCGGCGCCAATTTCGTGGTGACGCCCGCCCTTCGGGAAGACGTGGTACTGACCTGCAACCGCCGCAAAGTGGCCAGCCTGCCCGGCTGCGGCTCGGTGACGGAGATTTGTCGGGCCGAGGAACTGGGCTGCGAAATCGTCAAGCTGTTCCCCAGTCATGCGCTGGGGCCGGACTTCGTCAAGTTCGTGCGGGCACCCCAGCCCTGGACGAACATCATGCCCACCAGCGGCGTGGTACCCACGGAAGAAAACCTGCGGGCGTGGTTCCAAGCGGGCGTGACCTGCGTGGGCCTCGGCTCGCAGCTCATCTCGTCGGAGGTGCTGAAAAGCGGCGATTTTGACTCCTTGGAAAAACGGGTGCGGGAAACGTTGGCGCTGATTTCGAAGTTGAGGAATTTCTGAATTCCCGCTACCTTAATGCCCCAATTACAAGGTGTTAAGATGAAATTTAAATGCCGTTCAATTCGCACAGACATCCCCCTAACCCCCAATGACATTAACTTAGCGCCATTGTCTTGTTTTTGATTGACAATTGTTGATTACATGATTACATGATTGTTGATGATATGGTTGAATGTTGATAGCAGATGTTGGCACATTGCCAATTTTAAATCCTCCATCACATCAAAAATCAACAATCATGTAATCAACAATTGTCAATCAAAACCCTTAAGTTAATGATATTGGGGGGTTAGGGGGATGTACTTCCCGAATTGGACAGCCTAATTATTTTCCTTTACACCTCCAATTTCCATTTTCATGAAAAGCTACCGCTGGACCATCTGCGCCCTCCTCTTCTTCGCCACCACCATCAACTACCTCGACCGGGCCGTCATCAGCCTCGTGAAGGAGTACCTCGATCTTGAGTTCAACTGGACAAAGACGGACTATGCCAACGTGACGGTGGCCTTCCAGCTATCCTACGCCCTTGCCATGCTTTTCGTGGGCCGCCTCATTGACTGGCTCGGCACGAAGATGGGCTATGCCCTCTCGCTCGTGTCGTGGAGCGTGGCGGCGATGGCGCATTATTTTGTCGGCAGCAATTTCGGCTTCATCCTTGCCCGCATTGGTCTGGGCGTGACGGAGAGCGGCAATTTCCCGGCGGCCATCAAATCGGTATCTGAGTGGTTCCCGAAAAAAGAGCGGGCCTTTGCCACGGGCATCCTCAATTCCGGCACCAACGTCGGGGCCATCATCGCACCGCTCATCGTGCCCTACCTCGCCCTGCAATACGGCTGGCGGACGACCTTCCTCGTCATCGGAGCGGCGGGCTTGGTCTGGCTGGCCTTCTGGTTCTGGCTCTACGAGACGCCCGACAAGCAGCCACGCCTCGGCAAAGCGGAGTACGACCATATACACAGCGACCTCGACGAGGTTCCCGCTGCCGGGGAGCAAGCGGCAGTGCCTTGGCAGAAAGCCCTCAGCTACCGTCCCACCTGGGCATTTGCCATCGGCAAACTCATGACCGACGGCATCTGGTGGTTCTACCTGTTCTGGCTGCCCGATTTCCTGAAAGAACAATACGGCCTCAGCAAGACGCAACTCTCCCTGCCCGTGGCCACGGTTTATATCATCGCCACTTTCGGCAGCGTGTTCGGCGGCTGGCTCCCGATGTATTTCATCCAAAAAGGCTGGCCGGTGTTCAAGGCCCGCAAGACGGCGATGCTCATCTACGCCAGCTGCGTGCTGCCCGTGGTGCTGGCGCAATGGCTGGGCGGCTTCAATATGTGGTACGCCATCGGCATCATCGGCTTGGGGGCGGCGGCGCACCAGGCATGGAGCGCCAATATCTACACGACGGTGAGCGATGCCTTCCCGAAAAAAGCCGTGGCCTTTATCATCGGCTTCGGCGGCATGATGGGCACGCTGGGCAGCGTTGCCGTGTCGAAGCTGGCAGGCTGGCTCTTCGACCATTACAAAGGCTTGGGGCATATCGAAACGGGCTATTACATCATGTTCATCATCAGTGGCATGGCCTACGTGCTGGCCTGGGGCGTGATGCACCTGCTGGTGCCGAAGGTGCGGCGGGTGGAGTTGTGAGGAATAAAAAAAGGCGCAGCTAAACGCCACGCCTATAATATCTCAAAACTTATAAATACCGCTAAATTGAATCAAACCGCCGCTCCGTTCGTCGCACCATTCGTCGCACCGTTCATCACGCCGGAGACGGCGTTGGCGAGTTCACGGACGGTGTTGGTGACTGGAGCAGCAAGCTGCGGTGTTTCTGGCACGATGGCGACTTCTACGGGTACGGGCGACAACGACACATTTTGACGGCTGCTAACACCTGCTGTCAGCTTGCGGGCCACTGTTTGTGGGGCCATTCCAGCCGCCGAATAAATGAAATCAAAGCTACCCTCTGCCAAGTTGAGCTTGTACTTGCCCTTTGCGTCCGTCACGGCGAATTTCTCCGAATCGCCTGCCACTACCACACGGGCATTGGCCATTGGTTTGCCCGTTTCGGCAAAATACATATAGCCTTCCAAACCCGCCGGATGCCCGCCCCGCACTTCCCTCACCAAGTATTTGATGGTGAATTTCTTGATATTAACGGGGTCAAACTCGTAAATTGATTTGCCATCGTCCAGCATAGGGTTCAGTTCAGCTAAAATAGCTTTGAGGCCATCGTTCACGGCTTTTGTGCCGTCATTATAGGCTTTTTCCTTCGCAATATATTCCGTCCAAGCCACCGTAAAGCCTGCGGCAGCCTCCACGAACTGGGTCTGCAAGCTCTCCTTGGTCGCCTTGGCTGCTACCAGCGTGGCTATTTTATTCGTCAAATAGGTATTGGCTTTTGTCAGGAACTTGTCCACACTGCCCCAAGGCTCGCTGCTGGGGATGCCGTACTCGTACAGGCCCGACAGTTTTCGCTCTGCTTCCAAGGTGGCCGGATTTTTAAAAGTGTAGGCCAATGCTTTCCCCAAGCGTTTGCTCAAGCTGCCCACCTGCTGCCGCCAAGCCACCAGTGCATCGTTGGCGAGGCTGACCTCTGCAAGGCGCACGGCCACGTCCGGCAGCGCTTTCACGGTATTTATGAGCGTCACCTGTTCGTCAATGAACGTCTCCGTGTAGCGGTCGCTTTCGTCCTGGAACAGTTTGATGTCGGCCCGGCAATAACCCCAGCCCGTGAGGGCCATTTGGAAGAAATACTCCCTTGCACAGGGCAGTCTAACGATTTCCAGCAATGTACTTTGTAGTGTGGGAGTTTCGGAAGCGCTGGCTGCTGCAGCCGTGGCTTCCTTGGTGGCTTTTGTTGCCATAAGTGGGAATGGATTTGGTCGAGGTGCCGGGCAAGCACTGGCGGTTTTCTCACAAAGCGTCACCGCTTGCGTCGCCTCTTTTTGTGTTAGATAAAAAGCGAAACCCTATCCCAATGTTGAGTTATTATGAATATTCATAAACCGTGCCACAATAGAGGAGAGGCGGATAGAGGGAAATAATTATGAGAAAACATAGACTAATAATATAACATTTCATTTTTTACTTAATTTCACCACAAAAATATCAAACATATATGGACAAGAATAATATCCGTGCCCTTATTGCCAAAAATCAACTCGATGAGGCCATTGAGGCCATGAGACAAATGGCAGTTGGTACAAGGCATGAAAACGAAGTTTTGCTGCTATCATCTCGCTATCAAGCAATAGAAAGAGAAAGGCGATTAGGTGTCAAATCAACCAGTGAAATCAACCTTACCAATAATCAAATTACACAAGCTTTATTGGAACTGATAAACGATTTACCCGATGGGGCAAGTGTCAGCATCACGGTAAGCAAGCCGCCATCGCAGAATACAGGCAATGGCAATACCCCACCACCTCCAACAGGCACGGACAATGGAAATCCGCCTGATGATGACGGAGGAACTGGCAAAAATGGAAATGACCAAATTGCTGGAAACATGACGATGGCCTTCTGGTTTGCCGTCGCTGCATTCGTGGTGCTGTTGGCCATTACGCTTTTTATACCCGGCTGGGCCGCTGACAACAATGCCTTATTCCGCACGTTGTTGGCGCTTGCAGCGGGAGGCATAGCGGTTACATTGCCCGGTTTTCTTCAATTAAACTGGGGCAATGTCGCAAAAGCGGGCGGTTCCGTTGCTGCGTTTTTATTGGTGTTTTTATTTAATCCGGCCAATGAAAAATCCACCCCTGTTTCCCTACGAGTCTATGTTGAAAAAAGCGGCGGCGGCTGGCCATCGCTCCCTTTTTCTGACAAAGCGGCGGTCAAAATCATTTTCCCCAGCGGCCCTAAATCCGCACGGCTTCTTGATGGGCAGGCCGAGTTCCCCGGTACTTCGCCCGAAGATATGAAACAGCCTATCCGCATACGCTTGGAAAACAGTGAACCTTTTGCAGCCGATTCGACCGTGGATGTAAAAGGAAAAAATTCGGTCAACCTGCTGGCCCGTGCCATTGGCCTCGGAACGGTGTCTGGACAAGCTTTTGACGAAAAAAACAACCCAGTCGTCGGGGTAATTTTCCGCGTTGAAGGCATGGCAGATACCACGGACATCAATGGTCTTTTTAATTTTTCCATTCCAGAAAATATGCAAAACGACCGATACCGTCTCATTGGGTCAAAAAACGGCTACAAACCTTGGGATAATTTTGTCAATCCCACCAATACACGTTTTCGGGTGGATATGGTCAAAGTCAAAAAATGATAATTTGTATTCTTAGGAAATATTGAAAACCAACCTTTTACAGCCATGAAAAACTCCCCTTTACTCGTATTCCTCTTGCTATTGCTTGTTAAAGCAAACGCCCAAACCTCGATAACAGGTTTTGTCAAAGACCGCAAAGCCAAGCCCGTTGGCGGCGTGTTGGTCGGCGTTTTTGGTGTGACGCCTCAGGGTACAACAAACCTCGGCCAGTTCGAACTCAAGCTGCCAAAAAGAGACGAGTTTGTAGCAGGTTCCAAAATCGTTTTTTCCGTTCAAAAAGATGGCTGGTCGGTACTCGATGAAAGAGACCTTTTTAGCTTTGTACCCTTGCGCCCTGGCGAGAACCCCCATACCATCCGCATGGTGAACGATACCGAGCGGGACGCCGACCTAAAGGAACAAGAAAAGAACATTCGGGCAGCCATCGAACAGGAGTTTAAGAAGCAGGTAACGCCACTCTATGCTCAAATAGAAGGTAATAAAATACCCGCCGACTCCCTTGGCCGCTTGAACACCCGCATCGCTGTTTTGACCGCAGAAAGAGACCAGGCCCTCTCCCAGGTTGCCGACATGGTAAAAACCCTCTACAAAGTGGACCTTGCCGCCGCCTCCCAACTCTACCGGGATGCCTACGAACTCAGCACCAAGGGCAAGACCCGGGAAGCCAACGAACTCATCGAAAAAGCCAACCTCGACGAGCAGCTCCAAAAAATAGAAGAGGAAGAGCGCCAGCATACTATCCGCTTAGAAGAATTGGCCAAAGGACGGAGGCAGATTGCGGAGACTTATGTACTGCAAGCAAAAAATTCCATCACTTCGCTCGACTTTGCCGCAGCAGAGCAAGCTTATGATAAGGCAGTGATGGCAGACCCCAAAAACGATGAGGTGATATTTGCTTTTGCATTTTTCCTTCAGCAACAAAACAACTTCATCAAAGCCGCTCTCTTTTATGAAAAATCTTTGTTGCTGTCAAAAGATGAATATGGCAGGGCAGTGGTGCTCAACAACATTGGCAATATTTACCGTGCCAACCAAAAGATGCCGGAAGCGGAAAGGGCATACGTGGAGGCACTGGGCACCTACCGGAAACTGTCGGAGAAGAACCCCGACGCCTTCCTGCCCGATGTGGCCACGACGCTGAACAACCTCGGCGTGTTTTACAGTGACAACCAAAGGATGCCGGAAGCGGAAAGGGCATACGTGGAGGCACTGGGCATCCGAAGGAAACTGTCGGAGAAGAACCCCGACGCCTTCCTGCCCGATGTGGCCTCGACGCTGAACAACCTCGGCAACTATTACCGTGCCAACCAAAAGATGCCGGAAGCGGAAAGGGCATACGTGGAGGCACTGGGCACCTACCGGAAACTGTCGGAGAAGAACCCCGACGCCTTCCTGCC
>JADLHE010000074.1 GCA_020848965.1 Saprospiraceae bacterium | reverse complement strand
GCTTTGCAATACGATGACATTGTACCGGTGGCAATGGAGGTTTGGCGCAAGGAGGGCGACCTGCTTTTGCTCACCAGCTACCCAATCCCGGCGGAGCACCTGAACGATTCCATTCGGGTCGTGCAGGCTTTTTATCCAGCTATTGTGGGGTCGGAGGAGTATTATTTGTATGATGTAAAAGCAGCCGCTGGCAAGTGATAGCTATTGGCTTCTTGTTGAATTTTGCTGCAATGGACCAAATCTGCTCCTTTCTATTGACTGCCAATACTGAGGGTTTTGCCCTATCTAGTTTCATAGGTTATTTGATTATTAGTATGTGAAAACAAGATGGAAGAAGCAGGATAAACTACCTACCGATTGACAAAGGTCATCAGCCACCATTGAATCACGTTCTTAACTTGTGGACTGATTTTATATCTTTCAAATTCTGAAAAAATAGCAATATGACAACCATCAGCGACGACCTAATGGCGCACGACGTCATCTTGGACCCGCACAGTTATTACCACGAAATCCGGGAGACCGACCCCGTCCACTGGAACGAACGTTGGGGCGGCTGGGTGCTCACCAAGTACGACGATGTAGTGCAGGTGCTCAGGGACTCCACCCATTTTTCCTCCGACCGCATGGCCTTCTTGGACAAGGAATTAACCAACGAGCAACGAGATGCTTATGCCCCAATTTTCAAGGTGCTGTCAAAATGGATTGTGTTCCGTGACCCACCCATGCACACCAAGTTGCGGCTGCTGCTGAACCCGCACTTCACGCCCCGTGCCATCGAACGCTACCGACCAATGGTGCGTGGCATCGTGAAACGGCTACTTGACAAGCTGGAGGGCAAGGGGCAAATGGAACTCCTGAATGACTTCGCCTACCAAGTGCCCATGTCCGTTCTGCTCGAACTGATTGGCGCCCCACTGGTTGACCGTGAAAAAGTGAAGGAATGGTCGGAGCAATTGGGCGCATTCTTTTTCATCCGTGCCGACGAGCCACGACGTCGAGAGATTGCCTGCGAAGGCATCAACTCCCTGGTGGAATACCTTCGGCCCATCGTCGCACAGCGGAGGGAGCACCCCGGCGTTGACTTAATCAGCCTCTTGCTGGGTGCCGAGGAAACCGGCGACATCACTGAAGACGATGTCATCGCTACTTGTGTGCTACTGGTATTTGGCGGGCACGAAACAACGATGAACTTGATTGCCAATGGCACTTTGGCCCTCATCAACCATCCCGACCAATGGGATTTGCTGAAGCAAAACCCCGGCATCATCGAAAATGCGATAGAGGAATTGCTTCGCTTCGACGGTTCGGTAAAAGCCACTGTTCGTTGGGTAACGGAAGATGTGACGGTGGGTGGCAAACTCATCAAAAAAGGCGACCGTGTACTGGTATCACTATCTGCTGCCAACCGTGACCCCGGCAAGTTCCAAAACCCAGATGTGCTCGATTTGACCCGTGACCCGAACCCGCATGTGGCTTTTGCGAATGGCATCCATGTTTGCCTCGGTGCTGCACTCGCCCGCATGGAATTGCAGGAAGTTTTCACAGGAATTACGCAACGGTTGCCCTGCCCCGTGCTGGAAACGGAAAACCTGGAATACCACGCCACCGTGGTCAATCGGGCATTGGAATCCCTGCCTATTTCATGGAAGGTGGGTTAAGCGAGAAGGTGTTTGCCGTGGCAAAAAAACCTGCGGCAAACACCCCCTCAAAACTTGTATTATGGAATCAACTAACAAACTAAAGATAATCATTGACCACAACAGATGCTGTGGTTCGACGCTATGCGTGCAGTTGTCGCCCAAGGTATTTGCCCTTAACGAGGAGGGCCAGTCCATCGTGCTCGACCCCAATGCGGACAGCTTAAAGGCCATTTTCAATGCAGCAGACAATTGTCCGCAAACTGCTATCCGGGTCTGGGATGCAGAAACAGGCAAGTCGCTTTTCCCGCCAGCAGACGACGAGGAGGCATAAAAAAAACGCCAACGAATCAATAGGCTCGTTGGCGTTTTTTAAGCAAGCGATTGCAAAAACAGCGCTTATTTAATCAGCATAATGTACTTGACCAAAGCCACGGCGTCCTCTTTGGAAAGGTTCGGGTGAGCCGCCATTGGTACTTGGCCCCAAACGCCCGTTCCACCTTTCATCACTTTTTCTGCCAACCCCTCGATAGCATTCGGGTCGCTGGCGTATTTGGCGGCAACGTCCTTGTACGCAGGCCCGACCAGTTTTTCATGGTCCTTGTGGCAGGTGAGGCAGTCGTTTTTGGCGATGAGTTCCTTTCCTTTCATGTAGTCGGGATTGGTTGTGATGTCCTCAGCGACCATTGATTTAGGCTTTTCGGCGCTGGCCTCCGTGTCGGTGGCAGGAGCGCTTTCATTGCTGGAGCAGGCAGCATACATGGCGGCAACCGCCAATAGGATGAGAATTTTTTTCATGATTAATATCTTTTTGTTAAGAACAACGCAAAGCAAAAGGAAGGTCAATTAATGTCTAATGACTTTAGTCACCCCTTGCGGTTATTTAGTTTGGATGGAGTTTTGGGTCGTGTTTTAAGCTTTTTTGTTCCGCAATTTTTCAATGGCCCGCAAAATTTCCTCCCGCCGCTTGGCTGCGGTCATCCAGCGGGGCAGGCGTGCGCCAATGCTTCTCGTCTGAAACTGAAAGCCGTTCCGCTCCCGCAATTTGGCCGCTACATGTTCTTCCACAAAACGCAGATGCTCGTGGTTATAGGCCCAGAGCAGGTGGTCGCCCAGTTCAATCTTCAGCCAGAGCGGCAGATGAAAAAAGGGGTCAACGGCTGCACCAAGCAAGAAGTGCTTGCTTTTTGCCCAAAGTTGTTCGAGGTATTTATTGAAGCCGCAATGGCCACAAACGACCCGCACTTTCACTTTTTCCGATTTGAAAACGGTCTCCCCGTTGGTGTTCACCAAGGCTTGGTGGGCGCAGTTCGGGCATTCTACCAGCACATCTTTGGCAAATTCGTAAAGCTGGGTGCGGTAGGTATGTTTCGTTCTTGTTTCCATTTGAATAAAAATTTTTGAATTAATCCCCTAACCCAACGTACAGGTAATAAAAGTAATCAAATCGTTCAATTCCTATTATCATCACATCGCAATCACCGAGTTTCCAACGCATATTGCCAAGGCTTAAATTCCCAACCTTGCCATAATCTGGATTTATTAGTTCGCCCAATGATTCATTGAAAATATCCCGTGCTTCATTGGCCCTGTCTTCGCCAGCTTTTTCTACACCTAGCATTTCCTCAATTTGGCGGATGGGGTCGGACATTTTAAAGCCTAATCCATGCACGGTAATATGGCTCTTATACCCACCTAAAATGGTATGATGCCCCAAATACCAATAAGTATGTCCCCCACCCTCTCTTTTCTGTTCTGCTATTTTATCCAAAGCGCCATACGGCGTGCTCCAAGGTAGAAAAAAGCCATTGTCTTCGAATAAAATACCTGTTTGCAAATTAGTTTTCATCTGCTGCCTTCGGGTCATTTTATCATCGGAATATGGGAAAATAAACGGGACTTCCGGTATGGTATATTCTTCTTTTGTTTTCATGAATTTAGGTTGTTTATTTATCACTTAACCACCAGTTTGCTAGTTAACGAGCCTTGCCTGGTTATTGCCTGCACTAAATATAAACCTTTGGGGATAGTTCCCAACTCCCAAGCATAGTTGACAGGTGACACGGACATCGTTTCACGGACAATATTCCCCTGCACATCCATGAGCCTTAATTGGACTGGCCCTTTGGGACAATCCTTGCATTGCAGATTTAAAACGCTGCCAGTCAATGGGTTGGGGAACAGGTTCACGGCGTTGCTCCGCAATATTTCAGCAGTGCCGCTCGTGCAGTTACTCGAAGGGTTATTGCCGCTTGCGGCAATGATGCTTGCAAAAAAACCGCTCAAATTCTTGCAGCGCAAAGGGGTATTTTCAATGCTATGGGCGGTGGGGTCGTCCAAGCAATCATCGCCATCGGCAGGGCCATAGTTCTCCAAAATGTCGTCAAAATAAGCAGTGTTGCCCATTGTCACCATTGCCGCTCGAATGGCATCACTTCCCGAAACCCAAGGCCGTGTGTAGAGCGGCTGGCAGAGGTTGATGGGGTTCAAGCAATATGGGTACAGCCCAAAAAGGCGGTCGGTATTGGCGGGTACAACGAGGTCATCCGTGCGATGATAGAAGTAAATCGGCGGTGTTTCGCCCTGCAATATTCCGAGGTTGAACACAGCCCCCATGAAATCTGCTACCCCTTTCACTTTGCTGTCAAAGCCGTTAAGGTTCAACTCGCCTTCCAGGCCACCCAAATCAGGTCGGGCACGGTTGCCGGGGCTGGGCACACAACTTGCCAAATCACCATCGGGTGCAGGTGCATCGGCAATAGCGCCAGTATGTGGTGGCCGCTCAGTTTCATCATCCAACAAGGCAACGTGAAGAGCCGTGATAGCCCCGGCGCTGCTTCCACCGATGAAGACGTTGTCCAAATCCGTGGAATCCGCCTCGTATCGCCCTTTCATGAACCGTATCGCACCTCGCAGGTCGTGGGTGGCCCTGTACATTCCCCGATAAAACTCCAATGTATCGGTCATATAGATGCATTTGCTGATACCCACCGGATTGATGGCGTCATTGCAAAGCGCATACGGCTCATAAAAACTGAGCGGATGTGAACCCAGCCGGTACTCAATGCTAGCCGTCACATAGCCACGAGCGGCCATCTCCCGGCAAATTTGCACCACATCCGCATCTTTGCGGCTCCCCGCAATAAAGCCTCCGCCATGTACCATCAGCAGCAACGGCCGCTTGCAATTACCATCACCAACTGGCTTGTAAAGGTCGAGCACGAGTTCAAGCTGCTCGCCAGCAAAACCCGTAACCGAACTGTACGGAATACTCTCTTCCGTATAGACGGGAAAAGCAGTTTCAGTATAAGGTTGGGCAAATAACGCAAGGCTCGTGAATGAGTAAATGACGAACAAGATGTGGAGTTTTTTTAAGCTCATAATTGGCGATGATAGTTGTTGGAGTGAAACTTCTTCATTTAACACCAAGAAATGCTTCATTCCTTCCTGACAAAGTTATTTCATACTCGCCATTAAAACGATTAAAACAGCAAAGCCCCTCCCGCTTTCGCAGGACGGGCTTTAGTCATCTGTTAATATCTTGGAAGAAATTATTCTCCGTAAGCTTCATCGTACTCTTCCTCTTCCATCAGCGCACGGCGCTCTTTGAAGGATTTGTGCGACTCCATGCTGGTAACGAACAGTTCGTCGAACTTGCGCATACCCGTACCTGCCGGGATACGCTTGCCCACGATTACGTTCTCCTTCAGACCGTAGAGCATATCTGGCTTGGCCTCGATGGCTGCGGTGCTGAGTACCTTGGTCGTTTCTTGGAACGAAGCGGCAGAAATCCAGGATTCCGTACCCAAGGATGAGCGGGTGATACCTTGCAGCATGGAGCTGGAGGTAGCGGCCACTGCATCACGATAGACCACGAGTTTGCGGTCGTTGCGCTTCAGGTAGGAGTTTTCTTCCCTGATTTGGCGCAGGTTCACCAACTGGCCAGCCTTCAAGCGGTTGCTTTCGCCAGCGTCGGTGATGACTTTTTTGTCGTAAATCCAGTCGTTTTGCTCCAAGAACTCCCATTTCTCAACGGCTTCGCCTTCGAGGAAGGTAGTGTCACCTGGGTCGGCGATGGTCACCCTGCGCATCATCTGACGCACGATTACCTCAATGTGCTTGTCGTTGATAGCGATACCCTGTGAGCGGTAAACTTCCTGTACCCCGTTTACGAGGTAAGATTGTACCGCAAATGGGCCTTTGATAGCAAGGATGTCCTTCGGAGAAGTCGTACCATCTGACAGCGAAGTGCCAGCCCGCACGAAGTCGCCTTCTTGCACAAGTACGTGCTTGGAAAGCGGAATCAGGTAGCGGTGGATTTGACCGTCTTTTGATTTCACCGTGACCTCTTGGTTACCACGTTTGATTTTGCCAAAGAGTACCTCACCGTCAATCTCAGAAACGACCGCTGGGTTGGATGGGTTACGAGCCTCGAAAAGCTCGGTTACCCTCGGAAGACCACCCGTGATGTCCTGGATTTTACCCAGTTTACGAGGAATCTTCACGATTTTCTGACCCGCATTCACCTCTTGGTTGTCTTCGATGGAAATGTACGCACCCACCGGCAAGCTGTATCGGCGGAGTTCCTCTCCATCTGGGCTGACGATGGCAATACTTGGTGCCTTCTTCTTGTTCTTGCTTTCAATGATAACCTTCTCGGCATAGCCTGTCTGGTCGTCCCGTTCCATACGGAAGGTGACGCCTTCCTCAATGCTATCGAATTGGGCAATACCATTGAATTCGGAGATAATCATGGCGTTGAATGGGTCCCATTCGCAAATCATATCGCCTTTCGAAATGGTTTGACCGTTCTGAACATGCAACGTTGCACCATAAGGAATGTGGTGCGCAGCAAACTGACGCTTGCCTTCCTCGTCCGTGATACGAATTTCACCCGTACGGGATAGAACCACATCCGATTTGTTGCCGTCATTGTCTTTATAGGAAGTGACACGGATGGCGTCGAATTCAATCTTGCCATCAAACTTGGCAGTGATTTCGCTTTCCGACTTCGTAACCGAAGCAATACCACCCACGTGGAAGGTACGCAGTGTCAACTGTGTACCCGGCTCACCGATGGATTGCGCAGCAATGATACCCACAGCGTCTCCACGCTCAGTAACACGGCCAGTTGCGAGGTTTTTACCGTAGCACTTCGTGCAAACGCCACGCTTGGTCTCGCAAGTGAGCACCGAACGGATGGTCACTTCCTCAATGCCTGCGTCTTCGATATACTTCGCATGGTTGTCCGTGATGTACTCACCTGCTTTGAGGATGAGTTCGTCAGAAACTGGATGGTAAATATCATGCAGTGTAAAGCGGCCAACAATCCTGTTAGACAGCGGGTCAATGACCTTTTCGTTGTCCTTGAGGGCTTGCGTAGCAATACCACGCAAGGTGTCGCAATCTTCTTCGATGATAACTACGTCCTGCGATACGTCCACCAAACGACGGGTCAAGTAACCTGCATCCGCCGTTTTCAAGGCCGTATCCGCCAGACCCTTACGGGCACCGTGCGTAGAGATGAAGTATTCCAATACCGAGAGGCCATCCACGAAGTTTGCAAGGATGGGGTTCTCGATAATAGCCCCACCAGAGTCGCCGGATTTCTTCGGCTTGGCCATGAGGCCCCGGAGTCCGCAAAGCTGCTTAATCTGTTGCTTGGAACCACGTGCACCGGAGTCGAGCATCATGAACACTGAGTTGAAGCCCTGCTTGTGCGTAGAAAGCTCCTTCATCAATGCATCGGTAATGCGGTTGTCAGCATAAGTCCACTTGTCAATGATTTGGTTGTAACGCTCATTGAACGTGATAAGACCCATGTTGTAGTTGTCCCAAACTTCGTCAACTTCCGATTGCGCTTGATTGAGGATTCGTTCTTTAACGGTCGGTGTAATCAAATCACCAAGGTTGAACGAAAGACCACCACGGAACGCCCAATTGAAGCCAAGTTCTTTGGCATTGTCAAGGAATTCGGCAGTTGCAGCAAAGTGGGTGCGGCGCAAGATGTCGGAAATGATTTTCTTCAAGTTCCGCTTTGTGAGCAGTTCGTTGATGAAAGGCACACCTTCCGGCACGGCTTCGTTGAAAAGTACCCGGCCACAAGTGGTATCAATCACTTTGAGCACCAATTCGCCCTTTTCATTTTCCACCAAACAGCGGCACTTAATTGGGGCGTGGAGTTCGAGTTTACCTTCGTTGAAGGCAATGCGAACTTCTTCGGCAGAGTAGAATTTGCCACCCTCGCCTTTCACCACAAAGTCACCTTGCGATTTCTTGGCCTTGGTAATATAGTACAGACCCAACACCATGTCCTGCGATGGCAGCGTGACGGGCGATCCGTCCTGTGGGTTGAGCATGTTGTGCGACGAAAGCATGAGCAACTGTGCCTCCAATATGGCACCTTGGCTCAGCGGCACGTGTACCGCCATTTGGTCACCGTCGAAGTCGGCGTTGAAGGCACCGCAAACCAGCGGGTGAAGCTGGATGGCCTTGCCCTCCACGAGCCTTGGCTGGAACGCCTGAATGGACAGACGGTGGAGCGTAGGGGCACGGTTGAGGAGCACGGGGTGGCCCTTCAAGATGTTTTCAAGGATATCCCAAATCACGTTGTCCTTGCGGTCAACGAGTTTTTTGGCAGATTTAACGGTCTTCACCACGCCCCGCTCGATGAGCTTGCGGATGATGAACGGTTTGAACAACTCGGCAGCCATCCCCTTCGGCAAACCGCACTCATGCAGCTTGAGGGTCGGGCCTACCACGATGACCGAACGGCCAGAGTAGTCAACACGTTTACCCAAAAGGTTCTGACGGAAACGGCCTTGCTTGCCCTTGAGGATGTCGGAGAGCGATTTGAGCGCCCGGCCTCCCTCCGCCTTCACGGCGTTGGACTTACGGCTGTTGTCGAACAACGAGTCAACGGCTTCTTGGAGCATCCTCTTCTCGTTCCTCAAAATCACCTCAGGTGCTTTGATTTCGAGCAGACGCTTCAAGCGGTTGTTGCGGATGATAACCCTGCGGTACAGGTCGTTCAAGTCGGAACTTGCGAAGCGACCACCATCCAACGGCACCAGCGGGCGAAGTTCCGGTGGAACAACGGGCAGGTACTGGATAATCATCCACTCAGGACGGTTCTCCATGCGGGTTTGCGCATTACGGAACGCTTCAACGACACGGAGGCGCTTGAGGGCCTCGCTCTTGCGCTGCTGGCTGGTTTCGTTGGCAGCCTGGTGGCGAAGGTCGTAGCTGAGTTGGTCGAGGTCGAGGCCATTGAGCAGGTCACGAACGGCTTCGGCGCCCATGCGGGCGATGAATTTGTTCGGGTCGGAATCATCCAACTGCTGGTTGTCTGGCGGAAGAGCATCCATGATATCCATGTACTCTTCTTCAGACAAAAGGGCATTGTCTTCGTCGGCGTTGTCTGGACGAACGGCAGCACCCCACTGGAGCACCACGTAGCGCTCGTAGTAAATCACGCTTTCGAGTTTCTTGGAAGAAAGCCCGAGCAAATAGCCGATTTTGTTTGGCAACGACTTGAAGAACCAGATGTGCACGACTGGCACAACCAGTTTAATGTGTCCCATGCGCTCCCGGCGAACCTTCTTCTCCGTCACTTCCACACCGCAGCGGTCGCAAACGATACCCTTGTAACGAATACGCTTGTACTTACCGCAATAGCATTCATAGTCTTTGACGGGACCAAAGATGCGCTCGCAGAAAAGGCCATCACGCTCCGGTTTGTAGGAGCGGTAGTTGATGGTCTCTGGTTTCAACACCTCGCCATAGCTGCGCTCCAGAATGTCGTCTGGAGAGGTAAGGCTGATGGTGATTGAATCGAAATTGGAGCCAGGGGCTGCAAAATTCTTTTTGAAAGACATACCTTATTGGTAATTGGCGATTAGTGGTTAGTGATTGGTGATTGGGAAGCCCGAATCACTAATCACTATTCACTTATCGCTATTTCAACTAATTATTCAAACTTGATGTCCAACGCAAGGCCACGCAACTCGTGGACGAGTACGTTGAACGACTCAGGGATGTTAGGCTCTGGCAGCACATCGCCTTTAACGATGGCCTCGTAAGCCTTGGCACGTCCTGAAATATCGTCCGACTTAACAGTGAGCAACTCTTGCAGGATGTGGGCCGCACCGAATGCTTCGAGTGCCCAAACCTCCATCTCACCAAAGCGCTGACCACCGAACTGCGCCTTACCACCCAACGGCTGCTGCGTGATGAGCGAGTATGGGCCGATGGAACGTGCGTGCATCTTGTCGTCAACCATGTGGCTGAGTTTCAAGACGTAGATTACGCCCACCGTGGCTTGCTGGTGGAAACGGTCGCCCGTTTCACCGTCCTGTAGCCAAGTTTGGCCAAGGGATGGAAGGCCAGCTTCTTGGATAAACTGTTCGATTTCGTCACGGCTTGCACCATCGAAAATCGGTGTTGCGAAGCGAACGCCCATCTTCTTGCCTGCCCAACCAAGTACTGTTTCCAGAATTTGGCCGAGGTTCATCCTCGAAGGTACACCCAATGGGTTCAGTACCACGTCAACGGGTTCGCCATCTTCAGTGAACGGCATGTCCTCCAAGCGAACGATTCGAGACACGATACCTTTGTTACCGTGACGGCCTGCAAGCTTATCACCCACTTTCAGCTTACGCTTTTTAGCGATGTAAACCTTGGCGAGTTTCAATACACCAGCAGGTAGCTCATCGCCGATGCTGATATTGAATTTCTCCCGCTTGTAACGGCCTACTTCCTCGTTCAGCTTGATGCTGTAGTTGTGCAACAGTCTGGCAATCAATTCGTTGATGGAATCGTCGTTGGTCCAGCCGCTGTAATCAAGCTGGGTGAACTCCATCGTGCGGAGCAATTCCTGCGTGAACTTCGTTCCTTTCGGAATCATGCTCTCACCGTAGATGCTCTTCACGCCCTGCGACGTTTTGTCCTTCACCAAAACCAAGAGTTTGTCAATCAAAATGGTCTTCAACTCGTTGGTGGCAATGGCGTGGTTGTCGTCGAGCTTTTTCAGTACCTCTGTCTCCTGTGTTTTCTGCACGTTGCTTTTCTTCGCACGGGCGAACAACTGCTTGTCAATGACCACACCGCTGATGGATGGTGGCACTTTGAGCGAAGCATCTTTCACGTCGCCTGCTTTGTCGCCGAAGATGGCACGGAGGAGTTTTTCCTCTGGAGTCGGGTCGGTTTCGCCTTTTGGCGTAATCTTACCGATGAGGATGTCGCCTTCCTTCACCCAAGCGCCGATACGGATGATACCGTTTTCGTCAAGGTCTTTGGTGGCGTCTTCGCTCACGTTCGGGATGTCGTTGGTGAGTTCTTCCTCGCCCAATTTGGTGTCCCGCACGTCCATTTCAAAGGATTCGATGTGAACGCTGGTAAACACGTCTTCCCGAACTACCCGCTCTGACAACACGATGGCATCCTCAAAGTTGTAACCCTTCCAAGGCATGAATGCCACTTTCAGGTTTTGGCCGAGTGCCAATTCGCCTTTGTCGGTTGCGTAGCCATCGCAAAGGATTTCTCCCTTGTTCACCCGTTGGCCCTTGCGGACAATAGGCTTCAGGTTCACGCAAGTTGCTTGGTTGGTACGCAGGAACTTGGTGAGCTTGTATGTCTTGCGGTTGTCTTCGAAAGAAACCAACTGCTCGTTCTCAGTGCGGTCGTAGCGAATAACGATTTCCGTTGCGTCAACATACTCCACTACCCCGTCGCCTTCGGCGTTGATGAGCATCCGGGAGTCACGGGCCACCTTGCCTTCCAAACCAGTACCTACTACAGGGGCAGATGGGCGGATGAGCGGCACGGCCTGACGTTGCATGTTCGAGCCCATCAAGGCACGGTTGGCGTCATCGTTTTCGAGGAACGGAATCATGGAAGCGGACACGCCCACAATCTGGTTTGGCGCTACGTCCATGTACTCGATTTCATCTGGGGAAAGCACTGGGAAATCACCATGCTCCCTCGACTTGATTTTGTCCAAAAGGAAACGGCCTTCCCCATCGAATGGGGCATTGGCCTGCGCCACCTTAAGGTTGTCCTCAGCCTCGGCAGAAAGGTATTGCGCCGAGTTGTTTATATCCACGATACCATTGTTCACCTTGCGGTAAGGCGTTTCGAGGAAGCCCATTTTGTTCACCTTTGCGTGTACGCAAAGTGTAGAAATAAGACCGATGTTCGGGCCTTCCGGTGTCTCAATCGTACAAAGGCGACCGTAGTGAGAGTAGTGAACGTCACGAACCTCAAAGCCTGCACGCTCACGGCTAAGACCACCAGGGCCAAGAGCCGAGATACGGCGCTTGTGGGTGATTTCGGAAAGCGGGTTCGTCTGGTCGAGGAACTGTGAAAGCTGGCTGGTGCCGAAGAATGAGTTGATAACAGAGGACAATGTCCTTGCGTTAATCAAATCAATTGGGGTGAACACCTCATTGTCACGCACGTTCATGCGTTCCCGGATGGTACGAGCCATACGGGCAAGACCTACGCCGAACTGGGCATAAAGCTGTTCGCCCACGGTACGCACACGGCGGTTGCTGAGGTGGTCAATATCGTCAATCTCCGCACGCTGGTTCATCAGGCGAACCAAGTATTTCACGATGGCAATGATGTCGTCTTTGGTCAAAACCAAGGTTTCAAGCGGGGTCTCCATACCCAGCTTGCGGTTGATTTTGTAACGACCCACCTCACCGAGGTTGTAGCGCTTATCGGAGAAGAAAAGTTTGTCAATGATACCACGAGCCGTCTCGTCATCTGGTGGCTCGGCGCCACGAAGCTGACGGTAGATGTAGTTGACGGCTTCCATTTCGGAGCTGGTCGGGTCTTTCTGGAGGGTATTGTATATAATGGTATAATCCTCCTCAATGTCCTCCCGCTGAAGGATGATAGTGGCAAGGCCAGAGTTGATAACCTGCTCGATATTGTCCTCGTCCAAGATGACATCACGCTCAAGGATGATTTCATTACGCTCGATGGTTACCACTTCACCAGTGTCCTCGTCCACGAAGTCTTCCGTCCAAGAACGGAGCACCCGTGCGGCCAGTTTGCGGCCAATCGCACCTTCGATATTGTCCCTGGTATTGGCAATTTCGTCGGCGAGGTTGAAGAGGTCAAGGATGGCCTTATCGTTATCGAAACCAATGGAACGGAGCAGCGTCGTCACCGGGAATTTCTTCTTACGGTCAATGTACGCATACATCACGTTGTTGATATCGGTGGCAAATTCCATCCAAGCACCCTTGAACGGGATTACCCTTGCGGAATAAATGGCCGTACCATTCGGGTGGTAGTTTTGCCCAAAGAACACGCCCGGTGAGCGGTGGAGCTGTGATACCACAACCCGCTCGGCACCGTTGATAACAAAGGTGCCTTTTGGCGTCATATAGGGAATGTTCCCGAGGAACACGTCTTGCACGATGGTCTCGAAGTCCACGTGCTCAACGTCGTTACAAGACAAACGGAGCTTTGCCTTGAGGGGAACGCTATAGGTCAGGCCGCGCTGCATACACTCCTCAATGGTGTAGCGTGGCGGATCCACGTAATAGTCAAGGAATTCCAGAACGAAGATGTTCCGGGCATCAGTGATTGGGAAATTTTCTTTGAAAACCTTGTAAAGCCCTTCATTGCCCCTGTTTTCTGGCGTGGTTTCCAATTGGAAGAACTCTTGGAAGGACTTCAACTGGATTTCCAGCAGGTCGGGATGCTCGGAAGGCAATTTGATTTTGCCAAAGCTCAACCTACCTGTTTCAGTGACACTGACATTTGGAAGTGATGCCATATTTTGCAATAAAATTTATTTGTGATGGTGGTTGCGGCCACACCCGCATTCAAGCATACCGGATAGTCAAATTCTAGTGCTGAATGGCATATTTTTAGTTAATATGAACTAGATGCCCTTCCTTCTCTTATCCGCTGCGGCTCAATAGAATTTATCCTGACTGTTTTCTTTCGATCAGAAAAACAGTAACAACACACAAGAAACGACAATAGGCTTAACCAATCCGTTGTCCGGATTAGTTAAGCCTCCTGTACTAAATATGCTATGTAGCAAAAAAGTTGTAACTAAACATTGAATTGGATTAGTAAATAACTGCTTTGCTAATAGCCCGGATCTTACCGGGTATCAGCTTACTTCAGTTCCACCTGAGCACCGGCTTCTTCCAAAAGAGCTTTCAGCTTGCCAGCTTCGTCTTTGGAAACGCCCTGCTTCACTGGACCAGGAGCAGCATCTACCAATGCTTTGGCTTCTACGAGACCCAAACCGAGGGCATCTTTAACAGCCTTTACCACTTGCAATTTAGCGGCGCCAGCAGAAGTCAAAATCACATCAAATTCAGTTTGTTCGGCAACAGCAGCAGGGCCAGCAGCAGCAGGGCCAGCAGCAACAGCCACTGCAGCAGCAGCAGGCTTGATACCGTAATCATTTTCCATGATGCTTGTCAGTTCAGTAACCTCTTTGATGGTGAGGCCTACCAACTGTTCAGCAAGAGCTTTCAAATCAGCCATTTTTATACGTTTTAATTTTTTAAGAAACTTATGTGCGAAGCTTGGAAGCCAAATTATGGACGAGGGACGAGGGATGAGGGATGATGATGCAAGGGATTTTCATCCCTGATTCCTCATCCCTGATTCCTTCATCAGCCTCTTTCTTCAAGCGCTTTCAACAAGCCCATGACGTTCTGACCACCAGAACCGAGCTGTGAAAGGAGGCTTGACATCGGAGAGTTGAGCAAGCCGATGAGTTCGCCCAGCAAGTCTTCTTTGGACTTGAGGTTTACGAGTGCATCGAGTTGGTCGTCACCGATATAGATAGCAGAATCAATGTACGCAGCTTTAATCTGCGGCTTCTCTGTATCTTTCTCCTTACGGAATGCCTTGATGATTTTAGCAGGTGCATTGGCTACTTCTGCGAAGATGATAGCCGTTGGGCCGTGCAATGAATCATAAAGCCCTTCATAGTTTGTACTGTCGGTGGAGGCAGCCTCAAGCGCTTTGCGAGTGAGGGTGTTCTTAACCACCGTCATGGTCATGCCCTGTTCGTTCAGTTGACGACGGAGCACGTTTACTTGAGCGACTGTCAACGCAGAGGAATCTGCGAGGTAGAAAAACGAGGAGCTGGAGATTTTCTCCTTCAAGTCCTCAATTGCAGCCGTTTTTTCTTCCCTAGTCATTTTTATAATGATTGAGCAAATACCTTTTCAGTTGAATGAACTGGGTCTGGTCTTCGCTTTAGGATTTAACGAATTGATTTAGCGTCAACTTTGATGCCTGGACTCATGGTGCTAGCTACCGTGATTGATTTCAGGTAGATGCCCTTTGCTGAGGAAGGCTTCATTTTGATAAGGGTGTGGATAAGCTCGTTGGCATTGTCCACCAATTTGTTGGGTGCAAAAGACACGCGACCAACGGAAGAGTGGATGATACCGTACTTGTCAACACGGAAAGCGACTTTACCACCCTTTACATCGGTAACGGCAGTAGCCAAATCCATGGTTACCGTACCTGTCTTAGGGTTCGGCATAAGGCCACGTGGACCGAGTACACGGGCCACTTTACCAACCTGAGCCATGACAGTTGGTGTAGCAACGGCTACATCGAAATCTGTCCAGCCACCCAGAATTTTTGTGAGCAATTCGTCGAGACCGACATGGTCAGCACCGGCATCTTTTGCTTCTTGCTCCTTGTCTGGAGTACAGAAAACAAGTACACGCTTGGTTTTACCGGTACCATGAGGAAGGTTGGCAGTACCACGGATAGCTTGGTCAGCCTTACGTGGGTCAATGCCAAGGCGCACGTGCAAGTCAACGGAAGCGTCGAACTTGGTCGTGTTCACATCTTTGACGAGTGCCATAGCCTCGTCCAGCGTGTGGAGCTTTTCGCTGTCAACTTTCTTGTCAACAACTTTTCTTTTTTTAGGAACTTTTGCCATTTTAAAAAGTTATGAGGTAATTAGCGCCTTTTCAGTCTTTACTGCCAAGGCTCCCTACTTGAAGCATTGAGGAGGTGAAAGATTTAAGGTTTGAATACAATAAAGGCAATTCAATCCTTCAATCCTTTCTTCATTCAATCCTTTTATTGAGCTGGTGGAGTACCACCTTCTACCTTCAAGCCCATGCTGCGGGCCGTACCTGCTACCATTCGCATTGCTGAGTCAATGGTAAAACAGTTTAGGTCAGACATTTTGTCTTCTGCAATGGTACGGACTTGGTCCCAAGTCACTTTGCCTACTTTGTTCCGGTTAGGCTCTGGTGAACCACTCTTCAATTTGACTGCCTCCAAAAGCTGAATAGCGGCAGGAGCTGTCTTAATGACATAGTCAAAGGTTTTGTCCTTGTAAACGGAGATTTGAACAGGTAGTACTTTACCCATTCTGTCCTGCGTATCAGCGTTGAAACGCTTGCAGAACTCCATGATGTTTACGCCTTTGGAACCGAGTGCCGGGCCAATTGGTGGGGAAGGGTTGGCTTGGCCACCTTTCGCCTGAAGTTTGATGAGAAATTCGACTTCTTTTGCCATCTTTATCTAAATGATGAATGATGAATGATGAGCGATAAATGAAGGGAAGCGATATTCATCATTTATCATTCTTCATTTATCATTTGATTATTGTGTTTTTTCTACCTGCATGAAGTTCAGTTCAACTTCGGTTCCACGACCGAAAATCTTCACGATTACCTTCAGCTTTTTCTTCTCTTCGTTGACCTCTTGTACATCGCCGACAAAATCGGCAAATGGGCCATCTATGATTTTCACCGTTTCTCCGACGAGGAACGGCTCCAACATTTGTTCTCCTGCATCCTTCGATTCATCCACTTTGCCGAGCAAACGGTTTGCTTCGGAAGTGAGCATCGGGATGGGGGTGTTTTTTCCAAGGAAATGGATAACGTTCTGAACGTTGGCAATTGTTTGCACTACTTCGCCCGAAAATTTGGTGGGGTCGGCTTCAACCAAAATATAGCCAGGAAGGATGTTTCGCTCAGAAATCACCTTCTTGCCAGTCCTGATTTTATAGACCTTTTCAGTAGGGACAATGACTTGGGTAATGAAGTTCTCCCAGCCGTTGCGCTTTATTTCAAGCTCAACACGCTCTTTGATTTTCTTCTCCTTGCCACTGATAACCCGGAGGGAGTACCATTTTTTTTCTTCGGACATGAAGTGTTCGTTTGGCTAATTCCTCAATAGAATAAAACACTGTTGCAACTTGCTTACCTCAACTTGTAGATGAGGCCATCCATCAGTCCCTTAGAAGCAGAGTCCATGACGAATACACAAATTGTGAACAGTAACAATCCAATCAGAACCACAGCGGTTGTGCTTTGGAGATTTGGCCATGTAGGCCAAGTGACCTTAGTCATCAGTTCTTCATAGCTTTCCTGAAAGTAGAGCTTTATCTTATCCATCTTTGAACGGTAAATGGTTAATGGCTTCCGGATGCCTTGCTTTCGCTCGCCAACCTGCTGCCATTTACATGTTGATTATTGCACGGGCGGAAGGACTCGAACCCTCAGCCTACGGTTTTGGAGACCGTCGCTCTACCACTTGAGCTACGCCCGTATTGCTTCAAATCCATTTGAGGAGTTCAAATCGCCTTGCAAATCGAACCACTTAAACGTATCGAATTATTCAAACAACTAGCTTTCGCTATAAGTGCAGAAAAGTTAAGCGCCCAAAAAGCAGGGCACTTAACTTTCTTTATTTCAAAGTAACCTGGGAAAGTCCCGAATTACTGAAGAATCTCAGTTACCTGACCTGCACCTACGGTACGGCCACCTTCACGGATTGCGAAGCGAAGACCTTTTTCCATAGCGATTGGGTTGATGAGGTTCACTTCCAGTGAAACGTTGTCACCAGGCATTACCATCTCAACGCCATCAGGCAGTTTGCAGTCACCAGTTACGTCCGTTGTACGGAAGTAGAACTGTGGGCGGTAGCCGTTGAAGAATGGCGTGTGACGGCCACCTTC
>JADLHE010000073.1 GCA_020848965.1 Saprospiraceae bacterium | reverse complement strand
TTTTGGTTTATCAAGGTTTTGCACCAAGGAAAAGAGCTTTGTCCACCCTCGTGAGCCGCAGTGGGAAGCCGCTCAGGCCCTTTACCTCTGTGAGCGAATACGATTTTTTCAGGGGTGCTGCCGCAATCTTTGATTTGGGCAAAAAGCTCGAACTGCTCACCTTCGCCTCTAGCCGTCAGCGGGACGCCAACCTCGATACCGAGGAGGGAACCGACGACCCCGATGCCGCCTTCGCCACTTCGCTGCAAACCAGCGGACTGCACCGCACCGCCAACGAACTGGCCGACCGGGGCGCCATCCAACAGAACTCAGCAGGGGCAAGCCTGAAGTACCGGGGGCGCCATTTGCAAGTAGGAGCGAATGCTCTTTAAGAGCATTTGGACAAGCCATTGCAGCGCACCACCGCCTTGTACAACCAATTCTATTTCAATGGCCAAAGCCTGCTGAACCTCAGCCTGGACTATGGCTTGGCGCTGCGCAACGTCTTTTTTTTCGGGGAAACGGCCCGCAGCCGCAATGGGGCCATTGCCACGGTAAACGGCCTCGTGGCTGCCCTCGACCGCAAGGTGGATGTGGCGGTGGTGCTCCGCAATTTTGCAAGGGACTACCAATCCTTGAATGCCAAGCCCTTTGCCGAGACATCGGGTGGCTTGAACGAAAAAGGTGCTTACTTCGGCCTGCAAGTGCAGCCCACCAAGCGCTGGCGGCTGAACGCCTACTACGACCAATGGCGCCATGATTGGCTCCGCTTCGGGGTGGATGCCCCCTCGAATGGCAACGAATGGCTGGGGCGGGTCACTTTTACGCAGCGAAAGAAAATGGAAGCCTACGTCCAATTGCGGAGCGAGAAAAAAGAAGAAAACTACGTTGGCGAAACCCCGCCACCCATTGACCGCCTGACGGTGCGCCACAATCTGCAAGGCCGCCTGCACCTGGCCCTGAAGCTCGCCAATGCCGTGGAATGGCGCAGTCGCCTCGACCTCGGCTCCTCTGAATCCTCTGGCAAGACCATCAAGGGCGTGTCCATGTACCAAGAGTTTATCATCCGGCCCGTGCAGTCGCCGTTCACGGCCAGCACCCGTTTCGCCTTGTTCAGCACTGGCGGCTACGATGTGCGCTTCTACTCCTACGAGCGGGACGTGCTGAACGATTTCAGCATACCCGCCTACTACGACCGGGGCAGCCGGGTTTATTTTAACCTGGGCTACCGCCTCAGCAAACAGTTCCGAATCGAGCTGCGCTACGCCAATTTTTACTACCCCAATGTGAAAACGGTGGGCACTGGCTCAGAAGCCACCACCGGGAACCGGAAGAGCGAAGTGAAGGTGCAGGTGAGGGGGGAGTTTTAAGGGACTTTCTATTTTCAAACAAAACCATTAATTTGCGGCGCAATTCATAAACATCCCAATTTGTAACTGTTTCAGTATGAAGAAATTGATACCGCTACTCTTCCTTTTGCTTTCGATGGGCTTCGCCTCCTTGAATGCCCAATCCTTTCAGCACAGCTGGGGTTTCAGTTACAACTGGCTGCAATATCAGACCTATACTTTCACGCAGTACTCCATTACCCGCCCACCTCATTTGGTGACCGGGCCTGCCGAAAACGACTGGTTGTTCACGATGCGGTACAACCCACGCTGGGCCTTGGGGAAAGCCGAAGCAGCCCGAAAAATGAACCTGGAGATTAACGTCCCGTTCGACATGGGCCTGTTTTTCACCACCGATGAATACCAAAAAAAAGGCAATTATTTCGCCATGCACCTACCCGTGATGCTGGGCTTGGCGTTTGGGGAAGGCTCCCGGCCGACAGTAGCCAGCAAATCGCATTTTGGCGGCTTTGTGGCTGGCGGAGCATCCTTGAACGTGTTTTCGGGAGCCTTGGGCAAGAAGCAGTATTTGACGCCCTGCGCTTCCATTGGCCTTCGGACGATACTGGAAAACAGGGCCAAGGCACGCAAACGGTTGATTGAATTGTCCTACACCATCGGGCTTGTCACCGACAAAAAAAATGTGAACATTTTTGACGGTGGTATTGAAGTACCCCGGATTCAAAAATTCTACCTCCGGGAAGTCTTGAAATACTCACAGAACCTCGTCAGTTTAAGCTTCACTTTTAGGAACAAATCCAAATCAGAATGAAAAAATTATTGCTCCTCTGCTTCCTCGCAACGCTTGCTTCCTTGAACTGCCAGCGCCCCGATGATTGCTCCAACGGCGTCAAAGACGGCGACGAAGTGGATATTGACTGCGGTGGCCGCTGCGGCGAGTGCCCCAACTGTCTGGATGGCATCCAAAACTACCAAGAACTCGGCGTTGATTGCGGTAGCAACTGCAAGCCCTGCAAGAACACTTGGGAAATTTTGCCCCCTAATTTCCAGACCTTTGACTCAAATTGGTTGATGGACTTCACAAGCGAAACCAACGGCCTGATTGTGAGCTTTTATGGCCGGGAAGTTTATACCACGAAGAACGGTGGCGAAACATGGGAGGAGGGTTTTCTGCCACCTTATCAAGGCACGGCAGAACCTTACGCACAAATGGTCAAGCTGTACATGGCCGATGACAGCTTGGGGTTCTTGGTTGAAAAAGTAGAGCCGGCCATTAGTGCCGAGTGCTTCCTTTACCGCACCACGGATGGCGGCACCACTTGGCAATTGGTGACCAAACCCATTGATATGGATGTGGCCTTC
>JADLHE010000072.1 GCA_020848965.1 Saprospiraceae bacterium | reverse complement strand
TGTATATCGCCATAAACGGGTATGGTGTCTTCCTCAAAATTCACATAATAATACTGGATGCCATAGACCATAGTGTCAACCGTAGTAACCGTGTAGTTGTTCTTGTACACCTCGTTCAATTGCGCATAGTTCAGGCCCGTGTTAAGGCTTAGGCCCGACCGATGTTCAAGCCCGAACCTGATGCCCACCTGTACTGCCTCCAATTGCCGCTCGTATCGTTCCCGAAGGTCGAGCAAGGCCGTGAAAGAGGAGTCGGTAGCGGCCATCTCCCTATCCAAGAAGCTGATACTGGCTTGCACGGCCCCCGTCCATTGGAAATCACGCTTGCGCAATGGCGTCATCTCCACAGTCTGCGCTACCGCTTTGGCTTTTGGTTCAGCCGTGTTCGCAGCAAAGGGGGCAATGGGTGGATAAGGCAACAAAAGCTGGTTGAAGCTGCCAGCGAGGGGTGACGGAACAACTGCTGTTTGCGGTTGCTCCGCAATTGGCTCGTTAAGTGTTGCCTGACTGGCTTGGGAGCCGTTTCCGGCTATTAATATATCGGAATTTAGTGTCCCTTTTAATTGGTTTCTCCCATGCGTTACCGCAAGTTTTCTTTTAAAAACCGAAGTATTTATGACCGTTTTTTGCGCCGCAGTTATTTCGCCCTCTTGGTTGCTCGTGGCCGTGTTCGCATCTTCACAATCCTCATCCAATGCCGTCCCTGAAACACTCTTTTTGTTATTTAAAACTGCTTGGGCAGGCATTGCATTTTCAATAGAAGCATCAGTATTTACAGACTTTTCAACAGTATTTAATCCCAAATTATTTTCATAAAAAACATAAAAAACCATACCGCTCAACAGCAGCCCCGGCAATAAAAACCAGAACAATATAAACCGCCGTTTTTTGCGCCGATTCATGGCATCCACCTGTGGCTCAATGGCGGCCCATATTGCATCGGCATCCACCTCCGATTGGTGGCTGCGCAACGACTTTCGTATTTTATTTTCGAACAATGGCCATTTCATAACGGCTGTGGTTGTTTAATTGATGAATCTTTTCTTGGAGCGCCTGTCTCGCACGGGTCAACTGCGAGCGGGAGGTGTTCTCCGTGATGCCGAGCATCGCTGCTATTTCTTGGTGGCTGTAGCCCTCCACCACGGCTAGGTTGAACACGGCCCGGAACCCCGGCGGCAGTTCCAAGACCAATTGCAGGATTTCCTCCACGCCCATTTGCGCAGCAACACTGGACTCAACGGTTTGATAATCAGGCAAATCAACGGGCTGCAACTCGTGCTGGAAGGCCGATTTTTCGAGCCATTGCAGGGAGCGGCGCACTGCTATCCGGCGCATCCAAGCCTCAAAGGAGCCAGTCGGCTCGTAGGTGCCGATATGTGTGAAAATACGGAGGAAGGTCTCCTGAAGCACATCCTTGGCCATGGCCTCGTCACGGGCGTAGCGGCGGCACACCGATAGCAACATGCCAGCATGGCGCTGCACCAAGAGGTACTGCGCCGCTTTTTTGCCTTGCTTGCAATCGTGTATGAGTTGTGCTTCCGTCATGTTTTATTAAAAGCGTGGTTAAAAAGCACGGATTGGCAATTTTGCCAACCCATGCTTTGATTTACTTTCCCTAAAAATCTCTTGTGATATTGAAATCACCCGAAACACTCACGTTCTGCGGCGGTTGTGTGGCATTATTGACCATAGTGCCTGAGAAATTGCCGATGATTTTATCGCCAATATTGGAGCCGTACTCGGTTATTTCGAGGATATCAAAGGATTGGCTCCATTGTAGGTTCCAACCGTTTTGGTTATCGGAAAGGATATAAAGTAAGTTGCCCGAAGATCCGCCATAGCTGCCAACGGTTTGGCCAGATACATCAAAGGAAATATACGGGTTAAAATTTAACGGAGAGTAATAGTTGAATGTAGTACCATTGGCGAAACTACTACTGTCCTGCGTAGCGGATGCCACCGTGTAAATTGCCGTGACGCCATCCACCGTCACACGGATAAAGTTCTGCAACTGCACAGCACAGACGCTGATTTGGCCAAGGTTGGTGGTGCTGCCTACCGGAGCAGTGACAGGCGTTGATTGCAAAAGCGCATCCATATCAACACCAGTAATTGTTACATCACCACTGGAAGTACATGTCGAAAATGACACGTCGAAGCTGCCCGTGGTCGTGTATTCATAAACCGTTTGGCCATCGAACTGGAAGATGGCAATACCGTTCAAAACCGGCTGGTTGTTGCAGTCCACCAATTGGCCTGTGAGCGTAGTTGGGTTGAGCGCTGAATTTGGCACCACGATTTGCCCTAGGTCCACATCAGCGGTAAAAGGCCCTATTTGTGCTGAATAAATAACCTCGTAGCACTGTCCATAGACTTCGAGCAGCATTTCCTCACCTTCTGGAATTAGGCCGCCTACTTCTCCCATATTATCTGTGTAACCGTGGCCACAGCCTCCATTGGGCAACACCTTGAGGGTCACGTGATAATTCACCAATGGGTTGCCGTTTTCATCCACGAATTTTGCCGTAAAGTTTAAAGCGGGATAAGGGTAGTCGCAGTTCCAGAAAGAGAAGTGCGAAACCTCGCCGACGTAAACGCCATTTTGCAAAGAGGCCTTGCCTTCTTCCGCCCAAACGCCATATTCCTCATAGTACGACCAGAGCGGGATTTCTGCGGGCGCAGTGGCCAACTGGCTGGTGGGCACGGGCATTTTGATGGTGGCGGTTTTGTCTTTCAGGATGTTGAGCGGGTTGCCATCTTCGTCCTGTAGTTCGGCTACCACCATGCCATAAGTAGCCATCACCACCTCCGTGCCTTGGTTGTTGATGCCTTGGAGGTTGCCGGGCATACGGTCGAGGGTGCGGGGGTTGGTGGGGTCGAGCCAGTGGGCAGCCACTTTCACCGCACCATTATAGGGCGTTCCGTTCGCTTTCCGGATGCTGTTTTCGGGGAAGGTGATGGAAGCACCGCCGTCCACCTCCACCACGCCGCCATCTTGCGAAGCAAAGCCTTGGTTAAATTGCTTGGCAATCAGTTCCACCTTCACACGGGTCTCGGCGCCGTCCACTGGGAAGAAGCGGCGGCTGCCCGTGAAATAGGCCGAGTTCTCAACCTTGATGAAAGTACCCTCTGCGTTCATATCGGCATCCCTGAAAAAGGCATGGCCGTACTGGTCGGTGGTGAGGGTCTGGTTGCCGAGCTCCACTTTTGCATCGGGTACGGGAGCGCCTGCCTCGTTGCTCACGAAGACGATGAGCGTGCCAGTCACGCTCCTGATAGGCTGCTCCCATTGTTTCAGGATAGGCGGCACATAGGGGGTTTCAACCACATCAACATGGTCAACATCTTTGCGGCAAGCGAAGATGGTCATAGCGATGGCGAAGAGAAATAATGCGAATTTTTTCATTTCAATTTTATTTACGGACTAGCGCATGCGAAAGGTTGGGTCGGCAAGCAAAATACGAATCCAACCTTGCCAGCATGGCACTATTTATTGAAAGCTTTTCCGGTTTAATTTGAAGCGGTTGCAGGCCTGCATTGCTGCTTACAGGGACTAAATCGGAGGAAGGGGCCGTTTGCTGCAAGCAGGGAGGGATTTTTTTAATTTTTTTTGGATGGGCAAAAAGAAACGCCGGATGATTGACATCACCCGGCGCTGTTCGACTTGTTTAAAAGTGCTTACCTGTTGCCGCCGCCTTCGGTAGGCGGTGGTGGAGTTATTTGCCCATCTTGTTTGTCTTTCCGCCTTTTTCCTTGTTTATCACCCTCTGGCGGGCCACCACGACGCTGCCATTGAGCTTCCGCTATTTTCTGCCAGCGGTCGTACTGTTCCTGCGTGAGGACGGTCTTCAGTTCTGCGTTCTGCTCGGTTCGGAGGGCATCCATCGTGGCCCGCATTTTTTCCCTATCACCGTCCATGTTGGCTTCACGGGCCGCTTTCATCTTTTCGGCATATTTCAGGTTGATGGCTTTCACTTTTTCGCCCTGCTTGGTGGAGAGCGAGAGGCTGTCAACCATCATTTTGGTCTGCATTTCGGCACGTTGGATGGGGTCACCACCTCGACCGCCACCTGGTTGGGCCTTCGCAGCCATTGCAAAAGCAAAAAGCAGTGCCATCATCAAGATTTTGAATTTCATGTTTGCTATTTTAACGTTAAAAATATACTTGAAAGGCGTAAAAAAGCCTCGGTGTGGTTGCACCGAGGCTTGGAATTTATTCAGTATGAAAAGGTTTACTCTACTTCAATTTTGAACACATAGTCGCCTTGAGCGATGGGGCTGCTCTCCACTTGGGGCGTCGCTTCAACCAACTTCACCAAATGGCCAAAAGCCTCGAACTGGTCGGACAAAGTGGGGTCTCCGCTTGGATTGTCTGAAAGGGTTTTGATTTGTGAATCCCCATCCTTCTCCACTTTAAACTCGGCGACAATTCGGCCCGCCCAAATGCACTCGGCAGTGGTGGGGCAACGGCTGTCCTCGGTGATTTCAAGCAAAGTGATTTTCAGCCCATCCGACTCTAGTGTTGCCGTTTGATTTACCTTGATGGTAAAGGGCGTGCCCGATTTTACCACCATATCGGTGTCATTTTTCTTGCAAGCAACGAGCGTTGAAAGTGCTAGTACGATAAATGCGATTTTTTTCATGGCTTTAGCTTTTAAAATGTTTTGAAAAGAAAGACATCAGTATAACGCATGAGGTTGGGGTGCAACTGTTAAGAAACCCATAAAGCCATAAGACTACCCAACGCCGGAATTTCAATTTCCGTGAACAGGCTAAAGCAATTCACCTAAAATCAATGCTCATGAAATTCAATCAATTCGTTTTGTTCACACTTTCTTGCATTTTTTGCACTTCCGCAAATGCGCAGTCCTTCAAAAAAGGCCTGGTTTACCTGCAAAATGGCGACACACTTTCTGGCTATATCGCCGATGGCAGCTATGAATCGCTCAGCCGTTCCATACATTTTAAGCTGGACAAAAAATCGGAAGCAGAAAATGTTTACAAACCCAATGAAATCAAGGGCTTTCAGTTTGCTGATGGCGATTATTTCAAAAGCGAATTAACACAATATACCGTCAATAAAAAGCATATAGGCATGTTTAACATATCAGAATATCGACTCCTTCACAGACTTAACATAAACGATAAGACTAAATTATATGAATTAAACGACACTTGGGCAAACCCCTTGTTTTTGCAAAAAGAAGACGGCCCACTAAAACTGCTCTGCCTCGACTTGAACGGCAACCCTAACTATCTGGAAGAACTGGCAGCAGCACTGAATGACTGTGAATCCATCGTGGTGCCTGCTACATTGCCACTTGAGGCCAAGGCCATTCAGGCACTGCTTTTGGTGTACGATCACTGTGGTCAAAAGGAGGCGACAACTCCGCTCCCTCAAATAATGGCTTGGGCAGGTGTAAGTATTCCTGCAATGTCGTTGATAAACCAGTACAAGGGGCTTGGGAAATCCATTCAACTTGAATTCCGGCCAATTAGCACGGGCTTTTTCAGCAATTTTAATATCGGGGCCGAATTCCTGCATTTAAATGCTACCCGGCAATATGAAAGGGGCGACAGAAGCTACAAAAAAATAGTCAACCATCGGGAGCTTTCACTAAAGGCAAGTTATTTTATGAATGCCTTACATGGGCATTTACGACCTTATGGTTTCTTGGAAATCACCTCCTATAATTCTCAATTCAACGATTATTACAAACCAAGCAATGGCCTAAACTATGTGCAGCTAAACTCAAAAGAAGAAATCAACAGAAGCGCACTCCGGCCTGGCATCGGTGTTCACGGGCAGTGGAAAAGGCATATTTTCAGGTTCGAGCTGCCGATTGACAGGTTCGCCCAACCCCGAATAGGATATGGGTACGCCTTTTAGCATCAAACGCTCCTAAACTGCAAACCAGAAACGGAATTTCACACCCCCATCAACTCCCTTGCATTGGCCAATGCTGCCTCGCTCGGCGGGTTTTGCGAGAGCATGACCGCCAGCGAGCGCACCCTTTCATCGGTCGTGAGCAGTTTCACACGGGTGGCAGTTGTGTCCCCATCCACTTTTTTATAGACAAAATAATGCGCATCGGCCTTGGAGGCCACCTGCGGTGAGTGGGTAATTACCACGACTTGGTGATGGTTCGATAACTGACGGAGGATATTGCCCATGCGCAGGGCCACGTCGCCGCTCACGCCAGCGTCTATTTCATCGAAAATGAGCGTGGGCAATGGGATGGCACTGGCCACCAGCGACTTGGTGGCGAGCGTCAAACGGCTCAACTCGCCCCCGCTGGCCACATCTTTTATCAATTGCATGCGGCTGCCAGGGTTGGCAGCAAAAAGAAAGTTCACATCGTCCAAACCAGTTGGGGTGAGGCTCGGCGCTTCCTTGAAATCCACATGGAAGCGGGTATGGGGCATGGAGAGCTGCGCCAGCAGTTCGAGCACCTTGGCGGCGAAGCCGGGTGCGGCGTTCTGGCGGCGCTCCGAAAGTTGGGCGGCTTGTGCTCGCAGGGTTTTTTCCTGCTCCGCAATTTCGGCTTCCAGCTTCTCAATCTCTCCGCTCAAATCGCCAATTTCATCGAGCTGCCGCTGCATACTTTCCTGAATATCAAGGAGTTCCTTAACGGACACTACCCGGTGTTTGCTTTGCAGGCGGTAAACCACATCCAAGCGCTGCTGCACTTCCAGCAGCCGCTCTGGGTTGGCTTCCGTGCTTTCGGCTACCCGCTCGAACTCCCCAGCTAGGTCGTCCAGTTCCAACGAAAGGCTCTCCAAACGGCGGTGCAAATCGGGTATGGCCGGGTGGTATTTTTTCACCTCGCTGATGCTGCGCAATACATCGTTGAGCTGGCCAGTGAGCGGCATTTCGCCATCACTGATATGGTGGAAGGCTGCGGCAAGGTTCCGTTTGATTTCTTCGGCATGGGTCAGACTGTCACGCTCGGCCTCTAACTGCTCCTGCTCGCCTTCCACGAGGTCAGCTTTTAGGAACTCGGCAATTTGGAAATTGAGGAACTCAAGGTCTTGGGCAGAGCGGGCGTTTTGTTCCCGCATTTGCGCCAGTCGTTTTTTGTTTTGGGTGAAAATGCGGTAGGCCGCTTGGTATTCGACCAACAGTGGCTTGTTGCCTGCTAGGGCATCCACCATGCGTAGTTGGAAACTGACGTTGTGTATGTCCAGCGTGTCGAACTGGAGGTGCAAATCAACGAGTGCTCCGGTGAGCTGGCGCAGCACATCAAGCGTCACGGGCGTATCGTTAACGAAGGCCCGGCTTTTGCCCGAGGGCGTCAACTCCCTCCGCACGACGCATTCCTTTTCGAAATCAACGTCGTTTTCCTCGAAAAACTCCTTTAAATCGTAGGGCGACACATCGAAAACGCCTTCGATGACGCATTTTTCTGCCTCGTTGTACAGCGATTTCGAGTCCGCCCGCTCGCCCATGATGAGGCCAAGCGCCCCCAAAAGAATGGACTTACCAGCCCCGGTCTCGCCGGTGATGATGGTCAGCCCTTCGGGAAATTTGATTTCCAGTTCCTCGATGATGGCGTAGTTGCGGACGGAAAGCCGTTTAATCATTGCTATGGTTGACGGCAGACGGCGGACGTTTGACGGCCTCGTCGGCTTTTTAAAACATTTTGGTGGGCAAAGGTAAGGCTTGTTTTGATAAATAAAACCTTTAAAACAAGTCTATTCTCCGGTAAGGCCCACCAACATCCCCTCCAAACCAACGCTGCGTGAGCCTTTCAAAAGGATATGGGCGTTTTGCACATCAGCTTTGCCAAACCATAATTTGAGTTGAGCCGTATTTTCAAAAAACAGCGCCCCTACCCGCTCGGCGGCTTGCCGGAATTCATTGCCGACGAGCACGACTTGGTCAAACCCGCTTTGGCTAGCTTGCTCCGCAATGGCCTGGTGCTCCTCGTCGCTGTACTCGCCCAATTCCTTCATGGCGCCGAGGATGGCCACCTTAAAAGGTGCATTGACCTTGGAAAAGGAAACCAATGCTGACTTCATACTGGTCGGGTTGGCATTGTAGGCGTCCAAAATGAAAGTGTTCGTGCCGATGGACTTCAACTGCGAGCGGTTGTTGCTCGGCACGTAGTCCTCTATTGCACTAACAATTTTCTCTGCTGGCACTTTAAAATACTTGCCCACCGCCACTGCGGTCATGATATTGTTGAAATTGTAGCGGCCTATCAGCTGGCTCTTGGCATGAACCATTTCTCCTTTTTCCGATAGAAAAGCGACCTCCACGAACGGCTCCTCGGCCACCAACTTCACCTCGAAAGGCACATTGGCCGGGTCGGGTTGTTCACTTTGCGAATAAAAGAGCTTCAGTCGGTTGCCATCGGCAAGGCCGGGCAAATGAGGCTCATTTTGATTGATAAACACGAGGCCATTGCTCTCTGCCAAATAACGGTACAGCTCCGATTTCGTTTTTTTCACCCCTTCGAAGCCGCCCATCCCTTCCAAATGCGCCTTCCCAACATTGGTTATGAGGCCATGCGTTGGCTCAGCAATGCGGCAAAGGAAGTCAATCTCACCTTGGTGGTTGGCGCCCATTTCGATAATGGCTATCTCCGTTTTTGCTGGCATGGCCAGCAAAGTGAGCGGCACACCAATATGGTTGTTGAAATTTCCCTTCGTAAAATGGGTTGGGTAATGGCTGGCAAGAACCGCACTCACCAATTCTTTGGTGGTGGTCTTACCATTGCTCCCCGTTATGGCCAAAACGGGGATATTGAACTGCCGACGGTGGTGCGTGGCAAGCTGCTGAAGGGTAGTGAGCACGTCGTCCACTTTCACAAACCTATCGGCGGGCAGTGCAAGGTCTTCGTCCACGATAGCCAAAGCGGCCCCATCTTCTATGACCTTCGCAGCGAACTGGTTGCCATTAAAGCGTTCGCCTTTTAGGGCAAAAAATAGGCATTCAGGTACTACCTTCCGGCTGTCAGTGACAATATTGGGATGCTGAAGGAAATGCTGATAGATGGTTGAGATGTTATTCAAAGTTCAGGTATTTGTGTGGCAAAATTAGGGTGACAAGACTAGTAAATGTCAAAATCATAAAAGTAAAGTACAGCACTTTGCTTTTTCATAAAAACGGAAGCCCCCGCCTTGGTACCAAGGCGGGGGCTTCCGTCAAATGTGCTCCCCTATGGGGCTGCACTCAATTCTTATTTATAACGACGCTTGGTCTTGCTTTGCGTCGTTGTGAAGGTAGTACCTGCGGAATCTTCGTTTCCAGCTGGGCCACCCGTGCGGGTCATGGCACAACGGAAGCCAAGGTCACGGTAAGATTTGTCTTCGTCACGGAAGCGGCGGGCACCTGGCGAGAGCCAGAAGGCCCTGTCTTGCCAAGAGCCACCTTTGATAACTCTAGCTTTGTCGCTCACGAGAGTGTGCTTGCCAAAATCGTAGAACGCTTCAGAGGTTTTGTCACCATCCAAGAAATTGAAAGGCTGGCCCACTTTGTAGTTCTCACGGGTAGCAACCTCATCATCCTCAACGTAGCGGTACTTCAAACGGCCAAGGCTGTCCTTTTCAACAGGTTTGCCGTTTTCGTCCAGCACACGTGTTTTGAATTTGTTACCACGGAAGGAGTTCAAATCTTGTTGCTCAACATCTTCGAGCGTAAGGCTTGTCAATGGGCGGTACATGTCCATTGTCCACTCGTTCACGTTGCCAGCCATGTTGTAAAGGCCAAAATCGTTTGGCATGTATTTGCGAACATCGGCAGTGATGTGGGCAGCGTCGTTCAGGTTGCCGGACATACCCATGTAGTCACCCGCTCCACGCTTGAAGTTAGCAAGGATTTCGCCTTGGTACTTGTTGCGCTTTTGGTAGCGAACGGTGTTGCCATTCCAAGGATAGATTCGGCGGTCGGAAATGCGCTCGTCTTTTTCAGACACCATATTGCCGACGAGGCCAAGTGCGGCATATTCCCACTCTGCTTCCGTTGGGAGGCGGTAAGATGGGAGCAGCACGCCATCTTCAAAACGTACGGGGCGCTCGCCACCTGTCTTGATATCTTTCAAGTTCTTGCGAACACTGCCTTGGTATTGGGCAGCCAAGTATGATTCAGTGTTGAAGTTGTCTTCGTCCTTCTGCTCGGCATTGGGATTAAGTACGCCCCTTTCAATCAAAATCATTTCGTTCACACGGTCGGTACGCCATTGGGCGTAGTCGTTGGCTTGGAGCCAGTTGACGCCCACCACAGGGTAGTTGTCGTAGGATGGGTGGCGGAAATAGGTTTCAACGAAAGGCTCGTTGAAGGCCAATTCTTCCCTCCATACCAAGGTATCAGGTAGTGCATTGAGGGATACTTCTGGGTAAGATTCCCCGAAGACCCTTTGCAACCAGTAGAGGTATTCACGGTAGTCAATGTTTGAAACCTCCGTTTCATCCATATAGAAGGAAGAAACAGTTACCCGGCGAGGGATAGCGTTCCAATCATAGGTAACGTCTTGGTCGGTTACACCCATTGTGAAGGTACCGCCTTGAACAAGGACGAGGTTTGGTCCAGTGGCTTGGCCTTCGTAGTCAACTTTCTCGAAACCACCCCACTTGGCATCGTTGTACTGCCAGCCAGTAGTTGCGGAGCGCTCCTTCTTGCTGCATGATGTCAGCAACAGGGCGGCAAGGAGGAAAACGGGACTTAACTTCAACAATTTTTTCATCACTTTTTATAGAAATTTTTTACTTTGAAAAAAAGACGTGCAAATATAGAAAAGTAGTTTTCAATTTTTTGGCCGACTTGGGTTTTTAACAACCTTTGTTTTCAACACCCCTATAAAAATCGGGCAAGTCTTCCCAAAATTACCGTTTAGCGGAATATTTTGAAGCAATCATTGTAGCGTTCTGCTTTTCTTTTTGCCTTAACGGATTCGCTTTGGTCAAAATTGATGACCAGTGAAATTTCATGTGCGCCGCCCGTTGGCGATGCCACGCTGGAGCCCAAGGTGAAATCGTAGCTATACCCGATTTTCAAAATATCGTACTGAACACCCGCCAAACCAATCAAAGCATCTGCGTTTCCGAAGGCATGGCGGAACCACCCTCCGAAAAACACCAGACCGTGGTTGTAGTAAGCACCTACGTTCACCTGCCCTTGGTCGCCCTGCTTCGCAAAAAGGATGTTCGGAGAAACAAACGACGATGGAGTGTGCTTATTGCCTTTTTTAACAATAAACTCTGCCCCGGCATGCACCGAAGTGCGCAACGGCAGGCCATCGAGCAGCCCAACATTGGTTCGGAAGAAACCTTCGTCGGGTGTGGTAAGGTGCTGAAGGGAGATGCCTCCATAGAATTTATTGGTATAGGCCAAAAGGCCAGCCCCTACATCAAATATGGTGGTGCTCAAGTCTGCTGGCCTTAATTCATTGGTGAAATTTGGCAGGCCAGAGGGGTCGAGCGGGCCGGTGATGGGGTCGAGTTGGTCCAAGAAGACGAGCTTGTCCCAGTCTATGTTCGACTGCTTGAAACCTGCGTTAATCCCCAACCGGATGTTGAAATCTTCATTGACGGCGATGCGGTAGGCATAATTTGCCGCAAAACTGGTGGTTTTCAGAATGCCTCCGCCCGAATTGTCCGACATCACCATTACCCCGATGCCACTGTTGAAAGCTGGCACGAATTGTTCGTAGGAAGCGGCATAGGTGGTATAGGCAGCAGTGCCATCATTGGCATGCACGGGCCATTGGTTACGGTAAGTGGCCGAAATGCGGGGCGAATAGGTGGTGCCCGCAAATGCGGGGTTCAATACCAAAGGTGTTGCATAAAACTGGCTGAACAGCGGGTCTTGGGCCTGGGCAACGGCACAGGCGAACACAAACAGGGCTGTCAGCTTGAATATTTGTCTCGTCATTGACCTTTGTTTTCAGTTTTACCGCTGGCAAAAAGCAGCTATTTGCGACCTTCGCACCGGAAGCGGGAATGTAAAATTGGGAAAAAGGAACTGATGCCAGCCAAGTTTTTTTTGAATTGTCGGCGTCAGTCAATTTCTTAGATAGGTCTTCCGTTCTTCAAAAAAATGAATTCAGCCACACAACTTATTGGTTCTCAACGCATTTTATCACGACAAAAAATAGCGTGTAGCGCCCACATGCAAATATTCTTTGTTTGTTAAAAAAAAAGCAAACACCATAGCCACCTACTCGTAACGTTTTAGAGCCATTCAAAATTATGGCGGTCAAACGGAAGCCAAGGGAAACAGTCAAATCCAAGAAAATGAAGCGAACAACAACATCCATTATCGCACTGCTCTTTGCCACATTGGCCTTTGCCCAGTTGCCCAATGCCGTACAGCGCAACCTGAAGTGGCACGATGAAATAAATGTGCTGCCCTACGAAGAAAGCACCGAAACCACTCCCCTGCTGCGCTTTGACGGCGGCATTTACAAAGCTGAAATCAGCACCCTTCCGCTTTATACCGAACGCTTCGAACTGCCTTCCCATGGGGATTTTCGGGTTGCCTTCGCAAATATGGCCTTTGAGCCGCTGACCAAAACCCCTTCCGAAGACGACGCCACCATTGCAGAGCAAATAGCCCTGAGCACTACCGTGGAAAAAGACCGTGGGAAATACTATGGCCGAGTGACGTTCATGCCGATTCGCAAATCAGGTGCAAGCCTTGAGAAGCTGGTTTCCTTTGAACTTCGCCTGAATTTCACCCCTACCCCACTGCCCATCAAGCCTAGGGGCGGCAATACCTACACCTCTGTTTTGGCCGATGGGGATATCTATAAATTCAGCGTGGAAAAAACGGGCGTTCACAAACTTGATTTTGACTTCCTGAAAAACAAACTTGGACTGCCCCTCGAAAGCATTGACCCCCGCACCATCAAGATTTATGGCAACGGCGGCGGCATTCTGCCCGAACTTGCCGATGCTCCCCGTGCCGATGACCTCGTGGAAAACGCCATCCAAATCGTGGGCGAAGACGATGGAACCTTCGACAGTGGCGACTATATCCTGTTCTATGGCCAAGGTGCCGATATCTGGTACTTCGACAACGCCAAGCAAACCTTTAGCTACCCGAAGAATTTCTACTCCCTCAAAAATTTCTATTTCATTAAGGCCGGCGGCGGCAATGGCCTTCGCATCCAAGACCAAGCCTCGCTCCCCGGCGCCACTTATTCGACGAACACGTTCAGCGATTTCGTACGGCATGAAAACGAAAAGCACAACCTGCTGCACGATTGGATTTACACACAGGGCGCTGGTCGCCAGTTTTTCAGCGATTATTACAAAGTAACAACCGAAGACGATTTCAGCGAGGAACTGCAAGTGCCGAACATCGTGCCCAACGAGCCGATTAAGCTCTCGGCCTCCTTTGCCGCCCGCATCGAGCAGGGTGGTGGCAATGCCAATTACGTCATCATCGCCAATGGAAAAAGCATGGCCAGCGGTTCGTTCGGCAAAACCCAAGGTGGCACCACGGATACCTATGCCAGTATTGTTGGCATCTCTGATGAGTTTGCCCCCACGAGCAGCGACCTCAGCATCCAGCTCAAGTTCAACCGCCCAGAAAACACCTTCAACGAAGGTTGGCTCGACTATATCGAACTGAACCTGCGCCGACAGCTCACAATGGTTGGCGACCAGTTGCAATTCCGTGACACCCGCACGATGGGCAATGCCGTGAGCAGCTTCAACCTTGGCGGCGCCGATGCCAACTTAGTGGTCTGGGACATCACCGACCCGCTTGTGCCAAAGCACCAACTGGGCAGCCTCAGCGGCACGACCTTTAGTTTTGGCGCAGCCACCGATACCCTTGTTGAGTTTATTGCCTTCGGCAACAACGGCTTTTTGACGGCAGAGGCCGTTGGCAAAATCGAAAACCAGAACTTCCACGGCCTCGAAAATGTGGACATGGCCATTGTTTACCACAAAGACTTTGCTGCGCAAGCCGAACGCCTTGCCGAGCACCGCCGCACCTTCAGCGGCCTCAACGTGGCAACGGTGGACGTCGAAAAACTCTACAACGAGTTTTCAAGCGGCCGCAAAGACGCCACGGCCATGCGTGATTTCGCCCGGATGCTCTACGACCGCAATCCAGAACGCTTCAAGGCGATGCTGCTCTTCGGTGATGCCTCCTTCGACAGCCGTGATATTTATAAATTCGGCGGCGATTATGTGCCAACGCTCGAAACACCACAGTCCGTCAGCCCAATTTTCTCTTTCCCAACCGACGATTATTTCACGCTGCTGAGCGATGGCGAGGGCCAAAACCTCGGTACCGGCTCGCTCGACATTGCCGTAGGGCGCATTCCCGTGAAAGACGAGTCCGAAGCAAAGAGCGTGGTGGACAAAATCATTCGTTATGACACAGACCCTACCGACCTGCGTGACTGGCGCAACCGGGTGGCCTTTGTCGGTGACGATGAGGACGGCAACCTGCACACAGGCGATGCTGATTCTATCGCCAGAAAAATTTCCGCCAAAAACCCCAATTTGAACCTCGACAAGATTTACCTGGACGCTTATCCACAGCTTTCCACTTTCGGCGGGGTAAGGGTGCCATTGGCAACGGATGCCATCAACAACAATATTTTCAAAGGCGTTCTGGCCATGATTTACCTTGGCCACGGCGGCACCAAGGGCTGGACGCAAGAGCGGGTGCTCAAAATCGAAGACATTCTTAGCTGGCGCAACTTGGAGAAAATGCCCATCATCATCACGGCTACCTGCTCTTTCGCTGGCTACGACGACCCCACCAACACGACGGCGGGCGAGCTTTGCATGCTCCATCAAAATGGCGGGGCAATCGCACTTTACACGACGACCCGCCCAGTTTTTGCCTCTTCCAACGCCGATTTGACGGAAGCAGCCGTTGACACGCTTTTTTACAAATTGAACAACGAGCGCCCCACCATCGGCGAGGTTTTGCGCCTCAGCAAAAACAAACAAGGCAATACGGACAACACCCAGAAGTTTACCCTGCTGGGCGACCCCATGCAGAAGCTGGCCTTGCCCAACCAGCAGGTAATCACTACCAGCATCAACGGCCATGCCATTGATGCGGCCGTCATTGACACCATCCGTGCCCTGCAAAAAGTGACCATCGAAGGAGAAGTGCACGACGATGCGGGCCAGCTTTTGTCCAATTTCGATGGGGTGGTTTATCCCACGATTTACGACAAGTCCATCCAATACCGGACTTTGGGCCAGGGAACCCCGCTCTTCGATTTCGACTTGCAGAAGAACGTCATCTTTAAAGGCCGAGCCAGCGTGACGGGCGGCAAGTTCAAGTTCACTTTCGTGGTGCCAAAGGACATTGACTACAATTTCGGCAGTTGCAAGCTCAGCTATTACGCCGCCGATGAGGGCCAAATGGAAGACGCTTCTGGCAACTACAAAGGCATCATCGTGGGTGGCACCGACCCCAATGCCCTCGCCGACGACCAAGGGCCAAAAGTGGAGGTGTTCATGAACGATGAGAGCTTTGTCTTTGGCGGCATTACCAGCCCAAATCCCGTTTTGTTCGTAAAACTGGCCGATGACAACGGTATCAACGTCATTGGCAATAGTGTTGGCCACGACTTGGCAGGTATTTTGGATAAAAACTCGCAAAACACTTATAACCTCAACGATTTTTACGAAGCTGCGCTCGATGATTATACGAAAGGCGAGGTGCGCTACCCCTTCCACTCCCTCGCCGAAGGAAGGCATGAAATCAAGGTACAAGCATGGGACATTGCCAACAACCCCGCAGAGGGCTACACGGAGTTCGTGGTGGCCAACTCGGAAAAGGTGGCGCTGGAGCACGTGCTCAATTATCCGAACCCTTTCACGACTTCCACGTACTTCATGTTCGAGCACAACCAAGCGGGCACAGAAATGGACGTAATGGTTCAGATTTATTCCATTTCTGGGAAATTGATAAAAACTTTGGAGGAGAGAATAATTTCCACAGGGTACCGTTTAGGAAAAAGCAATGGCATCCAATGGGATGGCAGGGACGACTACGGCGACCCACTTGCAAAAGGGGTTTACCTCTACAAAGTAAAAGTCAGGAGCGCCAACACAGGCAATACCGTACTGGAAGGCGAAAGCGACTTTGAAAAATTGGTGATACTGAAGTAATTGTTTGGTGGGTTTGAATTGTGTGATGGGTTCGATTTGTCCTCCCTCACACCTCAAACAAATCAAACGCTTCAAACTCATCAAACAATAACAACCAAACCTAAGCCCTTGATTTTTGAGGCAATGTTCACGCACACTGCTTCATTCATCTTAGCTGCGCTATATTTGCAAACTTTTTTAAAAAACTGAATTCATCTCATGAAAGGTTTACGACTAACGATAGCCTGTTTCACCCTAATCGGTTTGTTCTCTTCGAACGACCTCAACGCTCAGTGCTTCAGAAACGAAAAAGGAGAACTTGTCAATCCAGATGGGTCTTCTTGCATCAATACCATTCTGACGGCTGTACCATTCTTGCGCATCGTATCAGACGCCCGCTCAGGTGCCATGGGCGATGCCGGTATTGGCCTCTCTGCGGACGCCAACGCCATGCACTTCAACCAGTCCAAATTGGTAATGGCTGAAAACCCACTCGGAATTTCCGCTACTTACACGCCTTGGCTCCGCTCGCTCGGCCTCACGGACGTTTATTTGGCCTATTTGACCGGCTACTACAAACTGGACGATAACCAAGCCATCGGTGGTGGTCTGCGCTATTTCTCGCTCGGTGACATCGCCTTTACCAACGAGAACGGCGACCCTATCGGCAACGGACGCCCAAATGAGTTTGAAACCACGGTGGCCTATTCCCGCCGCCTTTCTGAAAAATTCACGGCAGCCGTAGGTGCGAAGTTCATCTATTCCAACCTTGCTGCTGGTCAAGAAGTAAACGGTCAAGTAATCAGCGCTGGCACGGCTGGTGCCGCCGACTTCTCCTTCACTTATGACACTGATATTCAAACAAATGGCCGCAAAAGCGACCTGACCATTGGCTTGGCCATCACGAATATCGGCTCCAAAATCACCTATACCAACGCTTCTTCCAACCAGAAGGACTTCCTCCCAACCAACCTTGGCCTTGGTGGCGCTTGGACCTTCAACTTCGACGATTACAACAGCTTGACCATCGCTGCTGACGTCAACAAGTTATTGGTTCCTTCCCCTTGCCCTGATTGCGATGAAGACCAAAACCAAATTGCCGACTGGCGGGAGAAATCCCCAATCTCTGGTATTTTCAGCTCATTTAGCGATGCGCCAAACGGCTTTGACGAAGAGTTGAAAGAGATTATGTTTTCTGGTGGTTTGGAATATTGGTACGACAAGCAGTTCGCTGTTCGTGCTGGTTATTTCACCGAAAGCCGCACCAAAGGTGACCGCCACTTCTTCACGGTTGGCCTTGGCTTGAAGTACAATATCTTCGGCCTCAACTTCTCTTACTTGGTCCCAACGACCAACCAGCGCAGCCCACTCGACAACACTTTGCGTTTCTCGCTCTTGTTCGACTTTGGCGCAGCTGGCGCAGAGGGTAATAACTAAAAACGCTTTTAAGCAAAACAAAAAAGGCGGTGCCAGAAGCACCGCCTTTTTTGTTTACTCATCTTTCACGTTCACTCTTATCCGCTGTTCCCGGTTTGCAAGCTCCCAAGTGGTGTAGAAAATCAGCCGACCAATCCTTTCCATTTTATCGAACATGATTTTGTCCACCGTATCGCTCGGCTGGTGGTAGTCTTTATGTACGCCAGAGAAATAAAAAATAGACGGGATGCCCTTCTTCGCAAAATTGTAGTGGTCGCTGCGGTAATAGAAACGGTTGGGGTCGTTCTTCGCATTGAAGGTATAATCCAGTTCAAGTTGGGCATATTCGGTATTGGCGGCCTCGTTGATGTCGTGCAACTCTGTGCTGAGGCGGTTCGAGCCGATGACGTAGATATAGTTCGGATTACCGTCGTGCTTCTGGTCGGTGCGGCCAATCATGTCCACGTTCACATCGGCCACAGTTTTTTCCAAGGGGAAAATGGGGTGCTCTGAGTAATACTCCGAGCCGAGCAGCCCCTTCTCCTCGCCGCTTACGAGCAGGAAGAGAATGCTTCGGCGAGGCCCGTGGCCCTCTTTTTTTGCTTGCACGAATGCTTGCGCAATGTCCATGACCGTGCTGCTGCCAGAGCCATTGTCATCGGCACCATGATAAATGGCCGGGCCTTTCTTGCCGAGGTGGTCGTAGTGCGCCGAAACGACCACCACTTCGTCCTTTAGCCGAGGGTCGCTGCCTTCCAAATAGCCTAGCACATTAGCGCCCAACAATTGCCGCTTGTTTTTTTTCTGCACCATGCTAAGGCGGCAGGGGAAATCAAGATGGGCAGGCTTGCCGGACTTCTTGATGCCGTCCCGCAACTTGACAAATTTCTTCATTTTCTTGCCTACTATCTCCTTTGCTAAAGTGCTGGAAATGAACGCATTGTTTGCGTAGCGCCCCTCTGGATTGCCGCCTTCGCCCATCCGCATCTCGCTGCTGAGGAGGGTTTTTCGGGCTTCGCCCACCGTTTTTTTGATGTCGGCATCAATGAGCAGGACCGTGGCAACGCCGTGTTGTAGCGCCACTTCCAGTTTTTTGTGCCAATCGGTGCTCCAAGGCGAAAGCTCAGGCGTGCCAGTGAGCCAAGAGTTTCCAGCATTATCAACGGGTTCGTCCATGTAAATGAGGATGGTCTTGTCCTTCACGTCAACGCCCTTGTAATCGCTGTATTTTGGGTCGTCAATACCATAACCGAGGAAAACGACCTGTTCCGTTGCGAAGCGTTCCCGGTTGGAATTGGCGCTGGGAAAGGAAACGAAATCGCTGAGGTGGCGATAGCTTTCGCCGTTGATGGTCAGCTCAATTTGGCCATTGTCCCAGCTTTCGGCGGTGAAGGCGATTTTTTGGAAATAGCTGCCATCGTTGCCAATTTTGGGCAAGCCGAGCTTTTCAAAATGGGCAGCGATGAAATCGGCGGCCTTGCGCTGGCCTTCCTCCCCGGTCTCCCGGCCCTCAAACTCGTCGGAGGCCAGTACGCTGAGGTAGCTGCGCATATCCTCGGCGGTGATGGTGGCGGCGTAAGGGGCGCCTGGGGCAGTGCAGGTCAGGAAGGGGTTGTAATCCTTGTGAACAGCGTTTTCGGGCGACATTTGCGCCAGCAAGGCAAGCTGTGATGCGGCAAAAGCCGTGGCGAGCAGGAGTTTTTTCATTGTCATTTTTTAATTGCTAGATAGACAGCAAAAATCGGGCTTTTGTTGCGTGGCTTGCGAATATAAGGCCACAGTTTGTCAAGTTGAGCTTGATTTAACTGCAAATTGCGGCTGTTTCTCTAAACTCAAATCCTGTATCATGAAAAACGTCTTCTCTTTGCTCATTTGCTGCTTAACCGCAAACTTTGTTTTTGGACAAATCGAATGGGTGGGCAACCATGCCTTTTCCGAATCAGCCAGCGATGTTTTCCGCACTTCCCAAAACCAATATGTGCTCGTGCATGGCACGGGCAATGGGATTACGGTTTTTGATGCAGCTGGAAATATTATTTTCAGCAAGACCTTAAACCCTACTGAAACAGGTCAAAACTCCATTTCAGATATAATGGAATTACCTGATTCCTCCATTGCTATTTCCGTGAGGTTGGAGGTTTGCGATGCTGAAATCAGAGAGGTTCATGTGTTCGATAAAAACTGGGAAGAAACCGGTGTTTTTGACAATGAATACTGTACCGGCCCCGCCGGCCACTTCTCCGATAATAGCTTCGTGGTTGCAAGCCGTGAAATAGCGAGGGTGGCTCGTTTCGACCTAAATGGCACAATCTGGGTTCAAGAAGCATTGTCCTTCCAACCAATTTATGATTTGGTCGTAACGCCCGACGACTTCGTTTTCTTGGCAATGAACCTTGGCCTTGTCAAAATGGACATCAATGGCGAAATAGTGGATACACTGAGCAATTTGCTTTTTACAAAAATTGACATTTTGCCCGACGGCAATTTCTTGGCCAGTTCAGATAGCGTACTCTATCTCTACAGCCCTGATTTTTCATTGCTGAACGAATTTCCACTTTTTGGCGAAACGGCGACTGATTGGGCCATCGGCTCGGACGAAATTGCCGTGCTCACTTCAAGTGGCCGCATCAAACGCTTGGGCATCGCATTGGACAGCACGGAAGCCGACCTTGTCTTGACCGGAGAGCACCAAACCTTCAAGGCACTTGAACTAACGCAGGATGGCTGCATGGTTGGCGGTGGTGAGAATTTTGGCAATAGCTTGGGCGGCTCATTCATTAAAGCCTACAATTGGGACGGCACTACCGCCAATACAGCCAAGGATGCTAATATCTCTCAAATTGAAATGGGGCCTATTGGTTACAGTGGGCCTTTGCAGGAATTTGGGCTTTACAACGTTCTCATACCTTTCATAAATGCCACGGTTAAAAACGAGGGCACTTCCACCATCAATAGCCTAACCCTGAATATTGATTTCCCAAGTATTTATTATTCATTTTGCGTGGACCCACAGGATATTTCCAAAACCTTCGAAAACATGAACCTCTCCCCGGGCGCAAGCATGACCTTGGAATGGGGTGAACAATTTCTAACCTTCAATAATAGTCCTGGCGGCCAAACAATGGATGTTTGCGTCATTGCCTCCCTCCCCGACAACTACCTTGACGCCGATAACACGAACGACGGGAGCTGCACATCGCAATACGTTTCAGCTTCGAACGAGCCGCACCAGCTAGGGTTCCACCATTATTTTAACCCCGTTTCCGATGAGCTTATCGTTGAAATACAGCCCGGATTTGATTTGCAAAACTCCGAGTTGTGGGTATTCAACACGGCTAGCCAGATGGTCATAAAATCCAATATTAGCCAACCACGGGAAGCTTTTGATTTGAGTCTTTTGCCTGATGGGGGCTATTTCCTGCGAATTCTTTCGGGAGGGAAGCAAGGCTGGAGGAAGTTTGCGAAGTATTGAGCAGATACCAATCGTTTTTACAGACAAGTGAGTTTGGTTTTTCAAGGCGTCCAAGCATTGAAACAATAAATTATTGCTATCAAATACCGTATTAATGGAATAAACAGCTGGGTTTCCTATCTTCGCCAGACAAGTGTATCAATCAAATCATCGGGGAATGAAAAACACCAACTCACTATTGCTGGCAAAACTCCTATTTTCTTGTTTGATGGCCAGCCCAGCCCTTTCCTTAGCCCAAACACAATGCAATCTCGGCTCCATCACGCTCAATGTGGTCAATTTAACCCCAGAAATCCTTGGCAATTCGGAGCTATGCCCCGGCAGTTCGACACTACTTTACCTTGACGAAGCCTTTGACAATTACCTTTGGTCAACGGGTGCTACTGGCCCAAATATTACCGTCAACGCCGCTAACACCTACACCGTGACAGTAACAAATGCAGCTGGATGCACGGCAACGGATGAGTTCCAAGTCATTGAGTTGACTGCGCCAATTCCCAATATAACAAGTTCTTCTACCCTATGCAATGGACAGGCAACACTGGACGCTGGGGCGGGTTTCGACACCTATGCTTGGAGTAACAGCGGGAATGCCCAAACCACCGTAGTTACCACAAACGGCACTTACACCGTCACCGTCACCAATAGCAATGGTTGCTCCGCAACCGATAATATCACTGTGACCCTCCCAGCTCCGCCCGTGGTAGCCATCACGGGCAATCTCAATTTTTGCAGCGGGGGAAACACCCTGCTCACAGCCTCACCGGGTTTTACCGGGTACACTTGGACGGGCGGCAGCACAGGTTCGAGCCTCACTGTAACCACAGCAGGAACTTACAGCGTCACCGCAACAGCAGCCAATGGCTGCACCGCCACTACCTCTGCAACGGTAACAACTACCGCCTCCACGCCACCGACCATTTCCGGCAACCTGGAATTCTGCCAAGGCGGCAGCACTACCATCACCGCCCAAGGAGCAGGCTACAACAGCTTCGTTTGGTCGAGCGGGCAAAACACACCCAGCATCACCGTCAGCGCACCCGGCAATTACACCGTCACCGCCTCGGCTTCCAATGGCTGTACCGGCAGCGCCACAGCCGCCGTCCAAGCTGTTTCATCGGCCACCACTAGCATCACGGGCAATACCAGCATTTGCAGCGGAGCCAGCACCACGCTATCCGCCACAGGCAGTTACGTCAGCTACACTTGGTCGAATGGGATGACAGGGCAAAGCATTACCGTCAACCAAGTTGGCACTTATTCCGTCACAGTTTCTGCTGCGCAAGGCTGCACGGGCAGCGCCACCGCCACCGTGACGACTGGCACCCCGCCCGTGGTGGACATTGCGCCGATTGCAGGCATTATTTGCGAAGCGGATGCCCCGTTCAATTTGACCGCTTCCCCTTCTGGCGGCGTTTGGGGCGGCAGTGCGGGTGCAGGAGGTTCGGTCAACCCTGCCGCATTGGGGCCGGGCACTTGGACGGCAACCTACACCTTCACCGATGCCAACGGCTGCACAGGCTCCGACCAATTGACCTTCCAAATTGATACAGGTGTTTCGGCCTCCATCGCCTCGGCGGGGCCATTTTGCCCAACTGATGGCATTCAACTGCTGACCGCAATGCCAGCGGGCGGCACTTGGGGCGGGGCCGCCAACACCTTGGGACAGTTCAACCCATCGGTACTTGGGCCGGGCGTTTACACGGTCACTTATGCTGCTGCCGCAACGGGCAATTGCGCCAGCAATGCCCAAATTGCAATCACCGTCAATGCCGCCCCCTCCGCCACGATTTCGGGTTCGGGCACCATTTGCGAGGGCAGCGGGCAGGCCGTGCTCATCAGCGTTGCTGCCTCCGGCAATGGGCCATTGACGGTCAATTATACCATAAACGGCGCAACACCCACGACACTCATTGTGCCAGCGGGCACTGCCAATTTGAATGCCACGGCAGCGGGAGTTTATGAAATCATCAGCGTCGCCGACGCCAGCGGCTGCGTGGGGAATGGCAGTGGACAAGCGGTCGTAAATGTCGTAACCACCCCAACCACCAATGGTGTTGACATCAGTTGCGATGCTGCGCAAACCAATTACCAAGTGGTTTTTGGCATCACGGGCGGCGACCCCGCCAGCTACTCGGTCACTTCGCCCATTGCGGGAACCTTGAGCGGGCCGCCCTACAATTTCACCAGCGCCTTGATACCTTCTGGCAGCAGCTACGAGTTCGTGCTAACGGATGCAAACGGCTGTAATCCAATCACATTGGAAGGCAGTTTCAATTGCAATTGCGGCACCAATGCGGGTAGTTTGGATGCATCGCCCTTGGTGCTTTGCGTCGGGGAAACGGCCAGTGCCATGACGCTTGTTGCTCCGCAATTGGAGCCAAACGACGTGCTGCGCTACTACCTCCACGACGGCAACGGCAACTCGCTCGGAACGGTCTTTGGCACCAGCGCCACGCCGAGCTTCGATTTTGCACCGCCCCTCGTCGCCGGACAAACCTACTATATTTCAGCAGTCGCTGGCGATGGCAATGGAACGGGAGGAATTGACCTGAACGACCCTTGCCTTTCGGTTTCTATCGGCACGCCTGTAAGCTGGCAAGCGGCACCTACTGGCAGCCTCGCCGCTGGCACTGCCATTTGCATGGGCGAGGCGACCTCATTGGTCTTTTCACTGAGCGGCACTGCGCCTTATGACCTGAGCTACTCGGATGGTTCGCAAATATTGGTTTTGCAAAACATCTTGGACAACCACAGCCTGCCCGTTTCACCAACAGCCACCACGACTTACACCTTGTTATCCTTGGAAGATAGCTCGCCAGCCGCTTGCACGGCTACGCCGGGAAGCAGCGCTGTCATCATGGTCAACACACCAGACTCAACAACCATTCAGGAAACAAGCTGTGTACCGTCGGAAGTCGGCGTTTTCACGAATGTTTTCACGAATCAAAATGGTTGCGACAGCACCGTGGTTTTGACCGTCAGTTACCAATCCTTCGATGAAACTTTCTTGACAGCCACCACCTGTGACCCAACAATGGCGGGCGTTTTCACCGA
>JADLHE010000071.1 GCA_020848965.1 Saprospiraceae bacterium | reverse complement strand
TCACATGCTTGTGATGTCAATTTTTGTTTGCATTTACCGCTTTCGGTGAATGATGGGGCAAAGCTCCGCAGGCACTGCGCAAGCTATTTGCGCAGTAAAATTTATTTTTGAAAAAAAAATTTTGGAAATTTGTCCCTTACTTGGAATTGCTTGAAAATCAAGGTTTTGCGAAGCGAAACCAATAACCCTTTTCACTAAAAAAATAGTTCCATGCCCGTCAATAAATTAGCGCTCATCCGCTACAAGGCCATTGACCGCTGCCTCCAGAACCGCTACCGCAAGTGGACCTTGGACGATTTGGTGGCCGCCGTCTCCGAGGCCGTTTATGAATTCGAGGGCATAAAATCGGGCGTGGGGAAGCGCACGGTGCAGCTCGACCTCCAGCACATGCGCAGCGAGCGCTTCGGCTTCAATGCACCCATCGTGGTGGTGGACAGGAAATACTACACCTACGAAGACCGGGACTACAGCATTTCCAACACGCCCATTTCCGAGTACGACGTGAGCAAGCTGAAGGAGGTGGTCGGTTTGATGCGCCAACTCAAGGGGCTGGGCTATTTCAACGACCTCAGCACGATGGTGGCAAGGCTGGAGGACAAGATTTTGAAGCAGGGCAACGAGGGCCGCTCTTACATTGATTTGGACAAAAACGAGCAGTTGAAGGGCTTGGAATACATCGAGCCGATTCATGCCGCCATCTTGAAAAAACGGCCATTACTGATTGAATACCAGTCGTTTAAAGCTAGAACGGCCAGGGAGCAGGTCTTTCACCCGCACCTTTTGAAGCAATACAACAACCGCTGGTTTGTGCTGGGCAGCTTCATGCACTACGACAACCCGATGCTGCTGGCACTCGACCGCATCAACCAGTTGCGAGAAGATGGCGAAACCGCCTACCGCCCGGCAAATTTCGATGTGTTCACTTATTTCGACGATGTGATTGGCGTCTCGAAAACCCAAAAACAGCGGGCGAGTACCATCGTGCTGCGGTTGCGGAGCGAGCAAATGCCTTATTTGACGACCAAGCCGCTGCACCCCAGCCAGGCTGTTTTGAAGGAAGAGGATGACTACGTGCTGGTGAGTATCAAGGTCATTTGGAACTATGAACTGGAGCGGGAAATACTCGGCATGGGCGAATTGGTGGAGGTTTTGTCGCCAAGACGGCTGCGGGAAAAGCTGGCGCAGCGGCTCAAAGAAACACTTGCTTTGTACACTATAGGGAACAATACATAATTTTGGCGCTTTAGCCATCGTTTAGCCCTGCCCAATCCGCTCTTGAAAGCTGACCTCGTTTCCAACAAACACTAATCATGTACCGAACAATCTTATCCCTCCTGTTGGCCATTCCATTTCAACTTTGGTCGCAGCAAAAAGTGGACATCGGCCTTTTCAGTGGTTTTTCCAATTACCAAGGCGACCTCGTGGAAAACCCCATTGCATTGTCTGAAACCAAATTTGCCTACGGCGGATTTTTCCGTTATCACCTGAACGAAAAGTTCAAGTGCCGGGCCAATTTCATCTACGGCCACATGACCGGGGACGACGCCAACGCTAAAAGCGGTAAAAAAGAAAGGGGTTGGAGCTTCAAATCAAATGTCCTGGAAGCCACATTGGTTGGCGAATACCACCCATTTGAAAGGAACAGGTTCAGCAGCACCGGGCTGTTCATGCCCCAGGTTTCGCCGTATGTGGGGCTGGGGCTGGGCATTGCGTCCTTCACGCCAGAAGTGATCGTGACGAACCCCTTGGACAAGGATTTGTTCCCAGAAAAAGGTGCAAAGACGACGTCTTTCAGCTTTCCCTTGATATTGGGAGTACGGGCCGACCTACTTGATTTTTTTTCGCTAGGGTTTGAATTGGGAGTGCGGGCAACCTTTAGCGACTACCTCGATGGGGTAAGCAAATACGGCAACAATACCCGGAACGATTGGTTCTGGGTAGGAGGCATAACGGCTTCGCTATTTTTTGGCGACAACCATACTGACTTTAATTTTCGAGAAAACTGAGCCATCAGCCTTTCAGGTAGCCAGCGGCGGCATCTAGTTCTTCATAAAATGCCTCACCGTACTTGCGTACAATTGCATCCTTCACAAATTGATATACAGGTAGTTTGGCCGCCTTGCCAGCCGTGCAGGCCGCCGAGCAGATGTCCCAAACGTCGTAGTTGAGTGCCTCGAAATCAACGTGCGGATTGTGGGCCACCCTGATGGGGTATAAGTGGCAAGAAATGGGCTTCTTGAAAGTGGTAGCACCAGCCTCCCACGCTTTTTCGATGCCGCATTTGGCTATGCCATTGGCCTCAAAAGTGAGGAAGGCGCAGGCCGCATCGTCGAGGAGCGGCGTACCGGGGCCGCCCAGACCAGGGTAATACACGTGCAGCCCCTGCCGCTCAATGGCCTCAACGCCCTCCCGGCGAAGGAAGGGCTTGATGTCTTCGTAAATCTGCTCCAAGGTTTCCAATTCTTCGGCCTCCAATGGGGCACCGAAATCGCCTTCCCAGCAGCAAGCGCCTTTGCAGGCATTCAAATTGCAAAGAAAATGCTCGGTGAGCACTTCTTCGGAAACGAGTATATCTTGTACAATGACCAAATCAGGGTGTTTTTGCCGGACACTTTACTTTTATGCGAAAAAACAGGGGGTATCGGGCGATGTTCTTGCGCACAATTGTAATTTAGCGGCAAAAGTAGTCAACAAGTAAAAAGCCGAAAGGTGAAAATGGCGTTCGGGAAGGCAAATGGGCATTCTCCGCCAGTTTTTGCAAAGCATAAAAATTCAAACATGAAAAATCTCTTGTTCAGCCTTGCGCTAATCTTCGTCGCTTTCAGCGCAATGGGGCAAACCACCGAAGCACCCAACCCAAAGGCACGGGAGGCTACCGAAAAATTGACCAAAACCTACAGCCTCAGCCCAGAACAACAGGCCGAGATGTACAAGATACAGGAGCGCAAGCTGCGCAACCTTAGTGAAGTGGAATCGCTGAAAGCCAGCGACCCCTCCACCTATATTGCCAAAATTCGCAGCATCCAAAAAGGCCACCACCTATCCCTGGAGCGCCTGTTGAACGCTGACCAAATAAAGATTTTCAGGGATGAGCAGCACGACCTGCGCATGCGCAAGTCAACTGCCTACAAAGAACTCAGCTCCAGTGGCGCCAGCCAACAGGAGATTGATAGGAAAATGATTGACTTCGATATAGAGGCGCTTCAATGACAGTAATTTGCCGAAGCAAAAAAGAAAAAAGCGGTGCGAATATTTCGCACCGCTTTTTTCTTTAACAACAACCCGAGGGATGCCAAAATTCCTACTTTTACCGCCGAACCCAAAACCATGTCGAAGCATTGACGTTAATTCTAGCAACAAACCACCAGATAAAATCCCGTTGTAAAAATGGATCCGCTAAAACAGAAGTTTTTCCAAAAATCAAGCGAGGTAAAACAAGAGATAAAGGCCCTGCTCGCCGAGCACGGCAACGTTGTTGTTGACGAAGTCACCCTGAGCCAAGTGTTCGGCGGTGGGCGCGACATCATTTTCATGCTATGGGAACCATCGCTGCTGGATGCCCAAGAAGGCATCCGCTTCAGGGGTTACTCCCTGCCCGAACTTCGTGAAAAACTGCCACGTGGCCAAGGCAAAGAACCACTGCCAGAAGCCCTTTTCTGGCTGATGCTCGTGGACGAAATCCCATCTGAAGAAGAAGTAGCATGGCTCAGCGACGAGTGGGAGCGCCGCAGCAAAATACCGCACCATGTGTGCAAGGTCTTGGACAAACTGCCTGCCGGCACCCACCCGATGACCCAGTTCACCATCGCCATCACGGCCATGCAAACGGACTCCGAGTTCGCCCGCAGGTACAGCGAAGGCATGAGCAAAAACGACTACTGGGACGCTGCCTACGAGGACTCCATGAACCTCATCGCCCGATTGCCGGGCGTGGCTGCCTATATCTACCGCCGCACCTACCACGGTGGCAACCATATCAAGGCCGACCGCTCGCTGGACTGGGGCGCCAACCTGGCCCATATGCTCGGCGTATCAGACAGTGAGGACTTCCGCAATTTCATGCGCCTTTACATGACCATCCACGCCGACCACGAAGGTGGCAATGCCTCAGCGCACACGCTGCACCTCATCGGCTCGACCTTGAGCGACCCTTACCTGTCGTTTGCTGGCGCAATGACTTCACTCGCTGGCCCGCTGCACGGCCTCGCCAACCAAGAAGTTATCCACTGGATTTTCAAGATGCTGAACCAACTCGGCACCCGCAATCCTTCAAAAGAGCAGATTGCAAGCTATGTAGAGGCGACACTTGCTGGCGGCAAAGTGGTACCGGGCTACGGCCACGCAGTGCTGCGCAAGCCCGACCCCCGTTTCATTGAGCAGATGCGCTTCGCAAAAGAATACTGCCCCGATGATGAAATCGTGAACGTGGTCTGGAACGTGTTTGAAGTAGTGCCGCCCATTCTCCAGAGCCTCGGCAAAATCAAGAACCCTTGGCCGAACGTGGACGCCCACTCAGGCGCCATACTCGTCCATTATGGCCTCGACCAATACAGCTACTATACCGTGCTGTTCGGGGTTTCGAGGGCATTGGGTGTGCTGGCATCGCTTTGCTGGTCAAGGGCGCTGGGCATGCCGCTGGAGCGGCCAAAATCCGTCACCTTGGACTGGGTAAAACAATACTTGGCATCGAAAAAGGCATAAAACAGGCCCTTTTTCACCGCCAAAAATCAAGACAAATGGTTTCGGTCAGCAAGAGTTGGCCGGAACCATTTGCTTTTTTTGCTACCTTTGAAAACCAAACCAAGGAGGCAATTGACCGATTAAGGAACGATTAAAACAACTGATTTTCATGGACAAACAAATCCTCGCATTATTGCTTGCTGCGCTGCTGTTGCCTACTGCCGCATTTTCCCAAAAAAACAAAAGAAAGAAGGCGGACAAAGAAGCCGCAGAAATCAAGGTAAAAGACTATGGCATTGAAGAGTCAGAGCTGTTCAACCGGGCCTTCACGGGCTTTATGCTCTACGACCCCGCCGAGGGAAAAACGCTCTATGAGCACAATTCAGACAAATACTACACCCCGGCCTCCAATACGAAGATTCTGACCCTGTATGCCAGTTTGCGCACGCTCGGCGATTCAATACCTGCGCTGCAATACAGCAAGCAAGGCAATCTGTTGGTTTTTTGGGGTACGGGCGACCCCTCTTTCCTCAATCCGCACCTGACGCAAAACCCACAGGTTTTCGAGTTTTTGAAAAACAGCAAAGAGCAACTCCTCTTTTGCCCCGCTAACTACCGTGACAAACGCTTCGGCTCCGGTTGGATGTGGGACGAT
>JADLHE010000070.1 GCA_020848965.1 Saprospiraceae bacterium | reverse complement strand
GTCACCGGACTGGCCGATGCGCAGATTGACAGCACGCCGCTGGTCTGCATCACGGGGCAGGTGTTTGCGCACCTGCTCGGCACGGATGCTTTCCAAGAAACGGACGTCATCAACATCACCACGCCCGTCACCAAATGGAACTACCAAGTGACCGACGCACGGGAAATTCCGCAGGTGTTGGCCAAGGCGTTTTTCATCGCAAAAAGCGGCAGGCCCGGCCCTGTGCTGGTGGATATTTCGAAGAATGCCCAGTTGCAAACCTTTGATTATGAAGGTTATACGCCGTGCCAGCATATCCGCAGCTACCGTCCGAAGCCCATCGTGCGCAAAGAGTACGTGGAGCAGTCGGCGGCGCTCATCAACCGGGCAGAACGGCCTTTCGTGCTCTTCGGGCAGGGCGTGATTTTGGGCAATGCGGAGCAAGAGTTTCGGCAGTTCATCGAAAAATCGGGCATCCCCGCCGCATGGACGATTCTCGGTGCTGGCGCAATGCCCACCGACCACCCGCTGAACGTTGGCATGCTCGGCATGCACGGCAATTACGGCCCCAACGTGCTGACCAACCAGTGCGACGTGCTCATCGCCATCGGCATGCGCTTCGACGACCGGGTGACGGGCCGCCTCGACAAGTACGCCAAGCAGGCCAAGGTCGTCCACCTCGATATTGACCCGGCGGAAATCGACAAAAACGTGAAGGCCACCGTGCCCGTCTGGGGCGATTGCAAGGAGACGCTGCCCATGCTTACGGCCCTTGTTTCACCGAAAAAACACGACGACTGGGTGGCCAAATTCCGGGAGCACGACGTGCAGGAGCAGGCCGCCGTCATCGAAAACGAACTGCACCCGACCTGCGATACCCTGACGATGGGCGAGGTGGTGAACCTGCTGAACGAACTAACGGGCGGCGACGCAATCATCGTCACCGACGTCGGGCAGCACCAGATGGTGGCTTGCCGCTACGCAAAGTTCAATCAGACCCGCAGCAACATCACCAGCGGCGGCCTCGGCACGATGGGCTTCGGCCTTCCGGCGGCCATCGGTGCAAAGTTTGGCGAGCCGGGCCGCACGGTCGTCGGCATCATCGGCGACGGCGGCATCCAGATGACCATCCAAGAGCTTGGCGTCATCCAGCAGTACGGCGTCGGGGTGAAAATCGTTATTTTGAACAACCAGTTCCTCGGCATGGTGCGGCAGTGGCAGGAGCTTTTCCACGAGCGCCGCTACTCGTTCACGGACATGGTTTCGCCTGATTTCGTGAAGGTCGCCGACGCCTACGGCATCCCCGGGCAGCGGGTTTCGGAGCGGGCTTTTTTGAGAAATGCGCTGCAAACCATGCTCGATACGCCCGGCGCTTACCTGCTGGAGGTGATGGTTGGGAAGGAGAATAACGTGTTCCCGATGGTGCCGCAGGGGTGCGGGGTGGCGGAGATACGACTAAAGTAGTCATTGGTCATTATTGTCATTGGGAGTGCTGCCATTTTGCAAGTTCCCAGCGCCCCCAATGACGAATGACCAATGACTCCAATGACAATTTTATGAAGCAAGAATTCACCATAACCGTCTATACCGAAAACCAGGTCGGCCTGCTCGTCCGCATCGCCACCATGTTTTCCCGGCGGAAAATCAATATCGAGAGCCTGAACACCTCGCCGAGCGAGGTGGACGGCATCCACCGTTTCAACATCCTCGTGGAGGAGACGGAGGAGGTGGTGCGCAAGGTTGCCCGCCAAATCGAGAAGCAGGTGGACGTGCTGAAGGTCTATTTCAGCACCAACGAGGAGGTCATCTGGCAGGAACTGGCGCTGTACAAAGTGCCCACCGACGAAATCGCCGAAAAGGTGAAGGTCGAGCGGCTGTTGCGGGAACACGGCGCACGGGCGGTGGTCATCCGCAAGGACTACACCGTGTTCGAGACGACGGGCCACCGGGAGGAAACCGACGGCCTGATGAAGGCGCTCGAACCTTACGGCCTAATTGAGTTCGTGCGTAGCGCACGGGTGGCCATCATCAAGGGGAGCCATAGTTTCCACGAGCGGTTGCGGGAGTTCGAGGAGGCCATGCCGAGCGAGGAGGTGGCGGAGAATGAGTTTTTGGGAGAGGGGGAGAAGGTCTTTTCGATGTAAAAGTGGGAACAACTTATTGATAATCAATTTATTAAAAAGTTAGTCAATGAATTTTGAATTTGCGGAAAAGTTAAATCCGCTCTTAGCACAGCTCGAATTTGCGAAAGCAATTGATTTGGCAGAGGTGGAATTAAGGAAACTTCCTGCGACTGAATTTCAAGAAGTTTTAGGTAAATCATTGGTAAGTCATGCTGACAGCTTGGCAAATTGGATTGAAGAATTCTTTCAGAAGTCATCCGTAAAAATCAATGTAAAGTCATTTTATGTAGAGCTGAACGAGTTCGACATAAATACTGAACAGTGGTATCTTGATTGCTTTGCTTTCAGCGAAGATGGAGGCTTGGACTTAGATGACATGGAGTGGCTTTGTGATTTAGAAACCAATGCCAAGGATGTGTTAGGCACCATATTTCTGATTGAAGGATATGAGAAGCTTCAAAGCGCATTTGAAGCCATTGAAACGGATGAAGGCAATTTGCAAAATGCAAAGGACTGGTGTGAGCAAATCATCATCGCAAGGTTTATGGAGCTTGTGAGAGAAGCACATTTATCGGCAAAAAAACTAAATCTAGATTGGGCATCAATTCCCATATACTTTACTGAGCATGCTTACGATTTCATTGTAAAATCAGAACCATCTTGACGGCTTTTAACGGAACTTCAAGTTGGGAGAATGAAAATCTAAGCCTGTTATTTCATTGACAATCAACAACTTAAAACAACTAAAATGGCAAAATTAAACTTTGGCGGCACGGTAGAAAACGTCGTCACTCGTGAGGAATTTCCGTTGGAAAAAGCACAAGATGTGTTGAGGAACGAAACCGTCGCCGTCATCGGCTACGGCGTGCAAGGCCCCGGTCAGGCGCTCAACCAGCTCGACAACGGCATCAACGTCATCGTCGGGCAGCGCCGGGACTCGAAGACCTGGGACAAGGCCGTCCGCGATGGCTTCGTGCCGGGCGAGACCCTTTTTGAAATCGAAGAGGCGCTGCAGCGGGGCACCATCATTTGCTACCTCCTCAGTGATGCGGCGCAAATCGCTCTGTGGCCCACCGTGCAAAAGCACCTCACGGCTGGCAAGGCGCTCTATTTCTCGCACGGCTTTGGCATCACCTACAACGACCAGACGGGTATCGTTCCGCCAGCGGATGTGGACGTGATTCTCGTCGCACCAAAAGGCTCCGGCACCTCGCTGCGACGCATGTTCCTGCAAGGCCGGGGCCTGAACAGCAGCTACGCCATCCACCAGGACGCCACGGGGCGGGCTTGGGAAAGGGCCATTGCACTTGGCATTGCTGTCGGTAGCGGCTACCTGTTCGAGACTACTTTCAAGAAGGAAGTTTACTCCGACCTGACGGGCGAACGGGGCACGCTCATGGGCGCAATTCAGGGCATTTTCGCTGCGCAATACGAGGTGCTGCGCCAGCGTGGCCACTCGCCCAGCGAGGCGTTCAACGAGACGGTGGAAGAACTCACGCAGTCGCTCATGCCGCTCGTCGCCGAGAACGGCATGGACTGGATGTACGCCAACTGCTCCACCACCGCCCAGCGCGGCGCGCTGGATTGGTGGAAGAAATTCCGGGACGCCACCCTGCCCGTTTTCAACGAACTCTACACCAGCGTTGCCGAAGGGAAAGAGGCTGCCAAGTCCATCAGCTCCAACAGCCAGCCGGATTACCGGGAGAAACTGGAAGTCGAACTGACCGAGCTTCGGGAGAGCGAGATGTGGCAGGCAGGGAAGACGGTGCGGAGCCTTCGCCCTGAAAACCAGCCTGTCGAGGTGGAGTGATATCGCCTTTTTCCGCATAGGTCGTTGCCCCTTGCGGAATATCCCAGCATGGGGCTTTACCCCATGCTGATATATTGCGCCCTTTCAGGGATTCGCAAATGAGTAGCCCTGAAGGGGCGAAATATGTTAGCATAGGGCAACGCCCTATGATACGATGTGTAATCATGCGTAACCATATTGAACATAAAATGACCACCACGAATCAGCCAGCATTAGCCATTCACGAGGCGGCAAGGCGACTCCAAAAAGTCGTCCGTAAAACGCCTTTGCAACTCCATGCAGGCCTGTCGAAGCGCTACGGCTG
>JADLHE010000069.1 GCA_020848965.1 Saprospiraceae bacterium | reverse complement strand
GAATTTGTATTATGTGCCTTTTTGGGAGAAATTTCCTCTTTCAGCAAATCGTTATATACCCATGATAAAACCAATCTTCGCCTTCACCATCCCCTTCCTTCAAGCCCTTATCGGCTGCGAACCGCCACAAGCACAAAACGAACAAGCCGTAATTATTGCTACGCAACTCGTTGAAAATGAGGAAGGTAAAACCATCTCCCAACGTTTCCAACCACCCACTGGCTTTGTTCAACTAGCCGTTCCAGCCAGTTCATTTGGCCACTACTTACAAAACTTGCCATTGAAGCCTGCCGATTCACCCGTCCACCTGTTCGATGGTCGATTGAAAGCCCGCCAGTCCGTCCATGTCGCCGTCGTGGACATAGATACAGGAGACCGTGACCTCCAACAATGCGCCGATGCCGTCATGCGGCTGCGTGCAGAGTATTTGTTTGCCCAAAAAAAGTATGATGAAATCCATTTCAACCTGACCAACGGTTTCAAAATGGGCTACGCCAAATGGCGGCAAGGCTACCGGGTGAAAGTGGATGGCAACAAGACGGAATGGTACGCAACCAACGCTCTTTCAACAAGTTATGAGTCTTTTCGGGATTACCTCGACCTTGTTTTCATGTATGCTGGCTCATTGTCTTTGTCAAAAGAACTGAAGTCCAAGCAATTAAAAGACTTTGCCATCGGCGACGTGTTCATCCAAGGTGGCAGCCCCGGACATGCGGTCATCGTGGTGGATGTTGCAACGAAGGAAAGTACGGGTGAGAAGGTGTTTTTGCTAGCGCAAAGCTATATGCCAGCGCAAGAGATTCATATTTTGAAAAACCCGAACGATGCAAGTTTAAGCCCTTGGTACAAAGCCGATTTTGGAGAGGAATTGGTGACGCCGGAATGGGCATTCAAATGGGATATGCTCAAGGTATTTGAATAGCTAAAATCGTTTGAAGGGAATATGAGTCGTGTTCGTACTATTCAAACCCATCAAACAATTCAAACTCAATATAATAAATCATTGCGACCAACTCGTCGGCACCCTATCCCACCGATGCTTTTTTAGTTCAAACAAGGTATCGTATTTCAAGCCAATCCCATCGCTACAACCGATATTGGATTCCACGTTGCGCAGCTTCCGCATGCCCGGTATGGTCGTCGCCACATCGTGGTTGCTGAGGATAAAACGGATGGCCATTTCTGCCATCGTCATACGGGGCGGCACGTAGGGGCGAAGCGCCTCGGCCCTGTCCACAGCGGGGTGCAGGTTTTCCTGTACGAAATAAGTCGCCCGCCAATCATCGGGCGGGAAGGTCATGTCTTTGGTCATGTTCCCAGTCAATGTGCCCTCATCGAAGGGCACACGGGCAATGACGCCCACGTTCAATTCCCGGCAAAGTGGGAAGAGCTTGTCTTCGGGGTTTTGGTCGAAGATATTGTAGATAACCTGCACCGTGCTGATGAGGCCGGTGCGCAGGGTTTCGAGGCTGTTCTCCGGCTCCCAGCGGTTGATGCTGATGCCCCAGTGGGCCACTTTGCCCGCTTGGGTCAGCTTCGCAATGGCCTCTTTCCATTCGTCCCGCTCGTGCCAGGCATCATTCCAGACGTGGAACTGCATCAGGTCAATCTGCTCGACGCCCAAGTTCTCCAAACTGAGATTGACGTATTCCTCGATGTACTCCGAAGGAAAAACCTCGTCCAGCGTAAACTCAGGTCGGCTGGGCCAGCAGCGGTTTTTCGGTGGGATTTTGGTTGCTACATATAGCCTTTTATCCGGGTGTTTGCGCAGCAAATCTCCTGCGATGCGCTCGCTGATGCCATCTGCATAGGCCCAAGCGGTGTCGAAGAAATTGCAACCAAGTTCCACTGAGCGGTCGAGCGCTTGTTGCACTTCTGCGGCGTCGGTGTCCTTCCAACTGGCTAAGCCCCACATGCCATAGCCTATTTCCGCGATGTGGTAGCCTGTGCGGCCAAGGGTGCGAAACTTCATAAGGATTGGAGGATTGAGGGATTGAAGGATTGAATGTGCCGAGGGACTGCTTCAATCCTTCATGCATTCAATCCTTCAATCCTTACAAAAGTAAAGGTTGCAGCATCGCCCCCAATTCCTCCGCCGACAGTTCACGGGGATGAAATTGCTTGATGCCGTCTTTGGTTTTGATGAAAACGGCGGGGACATTGCCTTGCCAGCCGCCGGATATGTCGTTGCGCCATTTACCATCGCTGTCCTTTACTTGCAGCACCTCGGCAGCCATGCCCGATTTGCGCAGCACGAGGTTCACACCATTGGCCATTTTCTCCTCGTCGAGGTTGACCGATACAAGGTGTAGTTTCGATTCGCCGCTTTTGTTTTGCATTTCCTGCAATGTTTGCTGCATTTGGATACACTTGAGGCAGTCCGTTTTCCAGAAATTGACGACGAGCAGTCCGGTCGTGTCTGCCTTGATTTTTGCCAACAAATCAGCTGGCGCAATGAGTGTGGCAGACTTGCCACTGGCAGCGGCCAATTCAGCATTTTCGGCATCGGAGGTATTGCCGGATTGCTCCATGTTGTGCGGCAAAGCTCCCTCGTGCTCGGCAGAGTTGGAGGCGTCATTGCCGCAGGCACAAAAAGCCAATGCCGCTGCAATCGAAAGTAAATTTGCGAAGCGTAATCTCATTTTTGATGAAAAATTTAAGCCGCAAAAATGCGAAAGTTTGGATTGCAAACCACCATTAAAAATCTGCCTATTTTCACCCCCTAAAATCAATCTGACTTGAGCCTACGTTCCATCCAATTTCATCGAAAAAACATGTGGATAGCCCTTGGCCTGCTGACCCTGCTCTTGGGCTGGCTCATGCCCCCGGCATTTGTGGAACGCTGGTACAGTCGGGGCCTATTCCTAGGGGTGCGCTATTTGTTCACGGCGCTGGACAGTTGGTGGCCTTTTGCTGCGGTGTACTTGCTGGCAGCGGGGCTGATTGTTTGGTTGTTTTGGAAGGTAAAACTGCGCAGCGTCCTTGAGTTTTTTGCTGGGTTTGCTTGGCAAGGCCGGGGCATTTTTGCGAAGCAAAACCGGCCTTGGCATCTACGGTTGTTGGGAGTCTTGCATACCCTCTTAGCTTTTGTTGCCGCCATCGTCTTTCTGTTCCAATGGCTTTGGGGCTTCAACTATGGCCGAGTCCCCTTGGAGCAGCACCTTGGTTTTGAGCCAAAACCGTTGACCGTCAATGAATTGCGAGACGAGCTGTTGGCAGCAACCACCGATGTTGTCTTTTTGCGAAAGCAATTGAAAGAAGGCCCTGACACCATCATTGCGGAGCAAAAACTAATGCCGGACGCTGAGTCGGCGATGCGAAATTCACTCACCCGCCAGCTTTGGGAAATGAGCTACCCTACCCCCGGCAAGGTGCGTGGCCGAACGATGTTTCCGAAAGGCATTTTGTTAAGATTCAGCACGGCGGGCGTTTATCTACCGTTCACGGGCGAGGGGCATGTGGACGCAGGCTTGCACCACCTTCAGCGGCCCTTCGTGCTTGCACATGAGATGAGCCACGCCTATGGTTTTGGCGACGAGGGCACCTGCAATTTCCTAGCTTACCTTGCCTGCACCCGCTCCGGCGACCCATATTTGAAATATATTGGCCACCTTTATTATTGGCGATATGTGGCCAGCGAATACCTAAGCATGGCCCCCGCCGAGTACGAGCAGTTCAAGCAGGCATTGCCGCCCGGCCTAAGAGCCGATGTACGGGCCATACAACGGGAAATGGACAAATACCCAGATATTTTGCCGGAATTGCGGGACGCCGCCTACAATACCTACCTGCAATCGCAAGGCATTGCCGAGGGCATGAAGAATTATGACCGGGTGGTAATGATGGTGGCGGCGTGGCGGAAAAGCCGCCTCCACAGCCCTGATTGAGTGACATTTGTAACATTTCTGCTGTCGAACAGCAAATTTTCAATTGTCCACGCATTTTAAGTGTGAAGTGGCACAGTACTTGAATTTAACAAAAAATACCCTCCAATTGCATTCCCCCAATGCATCAATAGAATTTCAATACGGTAAAACCCTAGTTTTTACTCTCCGAGCACAGACGAATGAAATTGATTGAATGTCGAAATTCAAGGCATTGCTAGTGTTTCGGCTTCGCTTTGTACCTAGTTCTCCAAATGTTAACACTCTGCATTAGCACAAACCATTTATCATAAGTATTAACTAAAAATCCTTCACATTATGTTGGTAAACAAACCTTGGCTAATGCCATACCGATTCCTCTTTGTCAATTTCGTAGCATCTGCCCAGTCATTTGACCTTGGCAGCCAGCTCACTGGGGCCTCCCCAATCCAAACCACTAACGGTTGTACCTCTGCCTGTTCAAGCTATTGTTCGCCAACTGGTTCAGGCGACCATGCTGCTACAGTTTGCAGTGGAACCATTTCAGTTCCAGGGAATAAGTATGTTTCTATTGTACTTAGTTCTAATAACTGCAATCCAGGAACTTCTGGATTGGATGGAGGGGATAATGTTACTATCATGGGTGCGAACCTGCCCCAAGCGCCATACGCTGGCAATGAACTGGTAAGCTATTCTACCTGCTATTACAACCCTAATAGCAGTGCTGTTGATGTTACGATTCAACTTACCGTCAATCGTCGGGACGAGACCGTTAATGTAGCATATACTGTCTTTAATTCCGACCCTGGAGGTGGCTGCATTGCAATGGCCCTGTTGCCTGTGGAACTGACCAACTTCGAAGCAAAGGAAAGCAATGGGGGTATTATGGTAAGTTGGGCTACTGCTTCTGAAGTCAATAATGAATTCCAATCGCTTGAGCGCTCTTACGATGGCTCTAGGTTCGAAGAAATCAAACGGTTCAATGGCGGCGGCAACAGCTTAGAAACGAAGGCATACAAGTATTTTGACAGTGCCCCGTCAGAAGGTATTGTTTACTATCGGATTCATCAGGTAGATTACGATGGCACAGAAAATTATTCAAAGGTTGTAGCAGTGAGCCATTTCAGCTCAAAATCTGCTATTACCGTGTTTCCAACCAACGTGATGGACGTTTTTACCGTTCGTTTTGACAATCCGACACAAAAGAACGGAACCATAGAATTGGTGGGCATGCAAGGAAGGAGCTACTATGTGCAAGCTTTTGAAGCAGAAACGCCTGAAACTAGCCTCAATATTCAAAATTTGCCTACTGGTCAATATTTGGTGAAAATCAGTACCGACCAATTTGTGGAATCCCGAAGAATTATTAAAAATTAATCGCTAGGGTTGCCCCCTCCCCCAAATTTTTTACTCAATAGAGGTGCTTACAGTATTTGTTTTTTATCGGAGACCGTTTAACAATTTTTAAATTTCTTTGTCCCGGCAATCCCGAATCTCCGTTTTCAAAACAAACGATACTATGCACCTCGACCTCCACTGGCCCGATTACCTCATTATTTCACTCTACTTCGCCTTTGTCATTGGCGTGGGCTGGCTCGTGAAGCGTCAGGTCAAAACCAGCAATGACTACCTGCTTTCGGGGCGCTCCATCCCACTTTGGATTACGAGCTTGGCGTTCATTTCCGCCAATTTGGGGGCACAAGAGGTCATCGGCATGTCAGCGAGTGGTGCCAAGTACGGCCTGATGACTAGCCATTTCTACTGGATTGGCGCCGTCCCGGCAATGGTCTTTCTGGGCCTGATGATGATGCCGTTCTACTATGGCTCCCGTGCTCGCTCTGTGCCAGAATACCTACGCCTCCGTTTCGATGAAAAAACCCGCAGCCTAAATGCCATGACCTTCGCCGCCATGACGGTCTTTTCGTCTGGCATCTCGCTCTACGTTTTGGCGAGGCTGCTTGAGCTTATCCTCGGCTGGGATTTCGACCTTTCGGTGCTCACGGCGGCAGCCATTGTGGCAGCTTATATCTTCACGGGCGGGCTCACGAGCGCCGTTTACAACGAGGTTTTGCAGTTCTTTCTCATCGTGTTGGGCATTGCTCCGGTGGTGGCCATTGGCCTCTATGAAATCGGCGGTTGGGACGGCATCACTACCAAGCTCGCTCCCGTGATGACCAGCACTTGGGCGCACACGGGCAGTGCCGAGGCCAACCCGATGGGCATCACCACTTGGGGCCTCATGGCGGGCAGCCTTTGCAGCAGTTTCGGCTATTGGTGCACGGATTTTTTGGTGGTGCAACGGGCCATGATTTCCCGCAGCCTGAACGAGTCGCAACGCACGCCCATCGTGGCTGCCATCCCAAAAATGCTTATGCCCATCATCGTCATCGTACCGGGCCTGATAGCGATGGCCCTGCCTTATTTCATCCAAAATTTCAGCCTGCCTACGGCAAACGACGGCTCGCCCGACTACAACATGGCGCTGCCCTCACTCATCGCCCACTACTACCCGACTGGATTACTTGGCGTGGGTTTGACGGCGCTGCTGGCCTCGTTCATGTCTGGCATGGCAGGCAACGTGACGGCCTTCAATTCGGTCTGGACCTACGATATTTACCAGCCTTATTTCAAGAAAAATGCCCCCGACAGCCACTACCTACGGGTGGGCAAAATGACGACCGTGGTGGGCATCGCCGCATCGGTCGGGGTGGCGTACATGGCGGCTAACTTCAACAATATCAACGACTTACTGCAAGTGGTGTTCAGCTTCGTGAATGCGCCGTTGTTCGCCACCTTCCTGCTCGGCATGTTCTGGAAACGCACAACGGGGCATGGCGCATTTGCAGGACTTTTGGCGGGAACAACGGCCGCTGCGCTCGTCCACGGCTTTACCATTTCCGAAGGAAAAGGCGGCTGGTTGACGGCATCGCCCCTCGAAATCACGTCGGGCATTGCGCAAGCCTACCATATCGCTTGGGTGGCTTTTGTGGCCAATTTGGTGGTAACGTGGTTGGTCAGTTTGGCCACCAAGCCATTGCCGGAGGATAGCCTTCGTGGCCTCGTTCATGGACTTTGGACAGATGGCGTACTGCCGAAGGCCGCTGCCGAAGTTTGGTGGAAACGCCCCGCGCTATTGGCACTCGTGGTAATGGTGGCGGCAGTTATTTTGAACTTGATTTTTTGGTGAAAGCCCGTGAGGTGACATCTTTTTGCCTTCGACAAACTTGAATTTAAGCATGAATTTGGCCGGCAAAAAGGTGTCATCTCATGGGCGGCGGTTTCGAGATAACACCTTTTTGCCTTCAAATTTTTGTTATATACAAAGTCGCTACCAGCAAAAAGATGTCACCTCAAAACCTTAAATCCTCATAAATGGAAAAACTAAACGACCTCCGTTTCATCATCGGCCTGTTTTTCGCCCTCGTTGGGGCAATGCTGGTGGTGCTTGCTTTTGCCTTGAGCTATGATATTGCCTTCGGCAAAACGATGAACTTGTATGCCGGGCTGGCCATGCTGGGCTTTGGTGGGCTGATGCTTTGGCTGGCAAAGCGGGATTGAACTTTCGCAACTTGAAAGTGTCTTTTTCTTTCAAAAAAATATTTCATGGCCTCGACCACTTTCACCATCCAAGAAAAAGAAGAAATCCGCAAGCTCTTCGGCCTGCCGCTGGAGCAGCTCGACCTTGATGCCTTTCGCAAGGCGCACCGGGAATTGCGAAGCAAATACCACCCCGACAATTTCGAACACCTTGACAATGAGGCGGTTAAGGAAATGGCTACGGAGAAGTTCCAAGGCATTGAATCATTGGCGAGCCGGGTGGAAGCCTTCCTGTCAGGTGAAAAACCTACCACCACCACCTATGACAGCAATGGGGAGGACTTCCTTCGCCCCGATGCTGTTTTTGCTGGTAAGCGGCTGAAAATCGAAGTCCTGACGGGTGATAAAGACCTGAAATACCACCTGTTTGGCACCTTTTACCGCTGGCTTCAAATGGGCGATACCTTCAAAATCCCGAACACGGGCGGCAGCATTGTCATTGACGAGGACTACAGTGGGCGGCGCATCGGCTTCCAAGAAACCGTGCGAATGTATCTGACATTTGGCGAAGCCGACAGCATTGAGGATATGGTAAATTGGCTTTTTGGCAAAATCCAAGGTCGTGCCGATAAACTGCTCATAGCTGGAGAAATCGTGGAAATTGACCTTGAAAAAATGGTGCGGGCTGTGAAAAAAGAGACAATTTTGCGCATCGGCGCCGCCGAAATGTAGTCGTCAAATTCATTTGACGACAGCAGCTTGACCATCTAAACTCGTCGCCAAATAAATTTGGCGACTACCATCATGCAAGTCTCACACCCACCACGTCCGTACATCCTCGCCGAAACCAACTGGAAGGCCGTTCAGGAAACGCAATTTGAAGTAGCTATCCTGCCCTGGGGCGCTACCGAGGCGCACAATTACCACCTGCCTTACGCCACCGACAATTACCAAAACGAGGCCATCACCGAGGCCGCTGCAAAGCTGGCTTGGGAGCGGGGTGCGAAGGTCGTTGTGCTGCCCAATATCCCGTTCGGGGTGCAGACCGGGCAGCTCGACATTGCCCTTTGCATGAACATGCTGCCCTCGACGCAATTTGCTATTTTGAAAGATGTCTGCGATGTGCTCGTGCGAGCGGGTATTCCGAAACTGGTCATTTTCAATGGGCACGGCGCCAACGAGTTCCGGGCGATGGTGCGGGAGGTGTCTTTCTTCTATCCGCAATTGTTCACTTGTGCTTTGAATTGGTTCAAAGTGGAGCCAAAGAAGGGCTATTTTACCAACCTCGATGGCGACCATGCCGATGAATTGGAGACGAGCGTAATGCTTGAAATTCAGCCGAACCTCGTGATGCCGCTCAGCGAGGCGGGCGATGGTTTTACCAAGAAATGGAAGTTCAAAGGTGCCCAAGAAGGCTGGGTAACGGTGCAGCGGGACTGGACGCAGGTAACGAAGGATACGGGTGCTGGAAACCCTTATGAGTCAAGCCAAGAGAAGGGCCGCCGTTATTTGGAGGTAGTGGTCAATAAGGTCGCCGACTTCTTTGTGGACTTGGCGGAGACGCCGAGGAGCGATTTTTACACGGTTTAAAATTGAAGCTTTAATTCCCCAAAGTGTTGGGTTGAATCGTGTCCAGCGAATTGCCTTGTGGCAAGGAGTCTAATGGTTCCACCGTTTGAATAACGGGTTGATTTTGCGGATTGGCTGGCGGGGGCAACAATTTGCTGACCGTCCAATAAGCAGCAATTAGCACGAAAATGACGACGGCAGAGGTCAGCCAAGCAATCAATATCATCCTGCCGTGTTGCCGTTTCTTTTGGGTTTCCATGCGCTTCTCCAACCGCTGCCAAGCCTGCGGTGAGGGCTTCACCGTCATGCGGTTGCCACCTTCCTTGAAGACAGAAAATATATCCTTGCGCGGGTTCATGCTTTTTTATTTTTAGAACTATTTCAAAAATGACGCAGTCGAAACCTAAAATGCCTGGTTTCCGAGTCGTTTGACGACCAGTTCTTCCATTTTTTGCTTTGCTAGCAGCAATTGGGACTTGGAGGTATTGATGCTGATGCCCAATTCATCCGCAATCTCCCGGTGTTTGTATCCCTCCACCACGAATAAGTTGAACACGGTGCGGCAGCCGGGCGGCAGTTCATCCAGCAAGCCGAGGATTTCCTCCGACTCCATTTTATCAACCACCGAAGGCGCTTCCCCAAGGTCAATATTCGGGTTGATTTCCTCTGCGTGCTTGAATGGATTCTGTTTGCGAAGGTGCATTAGGCATTCGTTTACCATGATACGGCGCACCCAGCCTTCAAAACTGCCTTCGGCACCGTACATGTCCAGTTTTGTAAGCACTTTGAAAAAGCCTTCCACCATCACTTCCTCCGCTTCGGTGAAGTCGTTGATGTACCGCCTACATATACCCAGCATCACAGGGGCATGGCGTTCGTAGAGCATTTTCTGTGCTCGTCTGTCCTGTCGTTTGCAGGCTGCTATGAGGTCTTGTTCGGTCAAGAAGCGTAGGCGTTTTCAGTTAAAAATCTGGTGAACGATTTCAGCGGCCAACTTACAAAATCAAAGATGCAATGAAACTAGTTTTTGGTGGTTGGACTTTGCTTCAGCCATATTCGGCTCATTTTTTATTTTTGCAAAACTTTTTGAGCAATGCGCATTGAACACCTGGCCATTTGGGCAAAAGACCTCGAAGCAATGCGGTCTTTTTACATGAAATATTTCGGAGCAAGCTCCAACGACCGCTACCACAATCCTACCAAGCAATTCCAATCTTATTTCCTTTCCTTCCCGGCAACGGGACAGGTCGGCACGGGCTGCCGATTGGAACTGATGCAAAAGCCCACCATCTCTGACAATCAAAACCTTGGAGAAGCAATGGGCATCACCCATTTCGCTTTCAGCCTTGGCAGCGAATCGGCGGTGAACGAACTGACCGAAAAATTGCGCAGCGATGGCTACCCAATCGTCGGGGAACCTCGCTGGACAGGCGATGGTTACTACGAAAGCGTGGTGCTGGACCCAGAGGGGAATCGGGTGGAAATTTGTGCTTGATTGCTTTTGATTGTTGAATTGCTTGATTGTTGAATTGTTGTTCGGCTATGGCAATTCACGATTTTGCCCTTATCTTTGAATCCTTTAAATCATTAAAAATCAGACGATTATGACTGCTGCAACATTGACAGAAAAAGATTTGGTCAAAGCTGCCTTGATTGAAGTAATCGAAGAAAGGCCAGAACTTTTCAAGGCGATTTTGAAAGAAATTATTGCCGAAGGCAAGGCAAATTCGCTTTTTGAAAACACAGCATACAGCGAAGAGATAGAAACATTAATTCAAGAAGACTTCGATGAAATAGGCGATGTCTATAAAGCGCTTGCCTAAAATGAGGCTGTTGACCAAAGACCATATCATCCAGTTCAACAAATCCACAGTGCAATCGCATGGAGGCAGTTTTGTGCCTCCTGGGAATTTCTTGAATGAAAACTCGGTAGATTACTTGCTTGAAGCAGTGAATGGCGAGCTTTTCGGTGAAGCCATGTACCCTACCTTGGCAGACAAGGCGGCATTTTATATGTTCAGCATCGTAACAGGGCATATATTTCAAGATGGGAACAAAAGGACAGGACTCGGGGCTGCACGTCTTTTTTTGAGGTTGAACGGCATAAAAATGGGTCAAAAATTAACTCAAATTGAAGTTGAGTCAGGAAGGTTAATACCTGAAATTGGAGGCGATTTTAAGGCCGTACTCTTCAACTTCACACTCGAAATGGCCTCCGGCAAAATAACCCTCGCTGAAGCTCGAAAATGGTTTGCCGCCAACCTCCAAGCCCAATAACAATTCAACAATCTAGCAATCCAACAATCAAACAATGATTTTATCAGACAACCACTACCACCTTACCAACGGCGTTGACCCGCTGGCACTCGTTGAAAAATACGGCACACCGCTGTACGTTTATGACACCGCCATCATTGAGCGGCAGTACAAACGCTTGGCCGGGGCCTTCAGCG
>JADLHE010000068.1 GCA_020848965.1 Saprospiraceae bacterium | reverse complement strand
GACGACAGCTTTCCGAAAGTTGTGAACTTTCGGAAAGCTGTCGTCCCGTCCCGACCATAACCAAGCATTTCGCTGTTAGTAAATCCATCTATGAATCCAAACCAATACGCTGCCTTTGTGCAGGTGCCTGTTTTCCACAAATACAACGTCCTTGGCCTCACCACCACTCAGCGGACACTGATTGCGCTGTCAAAAGCGGGCGTGACGGAGGCCTGTGTGGTCAGCGATGAAAATGAGGTCCTTCAACAGCAGCTCGCCAAACGGGCGATAGACATGCGGCTCCATTTTTTCAAAAAAAACGAGGCAGAAGCCGCCCACCAAAAGCTCGTTTCCCTCCAGCCCGAAAAGGTGTATGTCATCCAAGAACCCCTCGCCGTGGACATTTCCGTACTGGAAGACCTGAAGAAATCACCAAGCGGAAACGGAAACACAGGCACAATGGGCGGCGAAATCCAGTTGCTGCAACTCGCTGATTTTCAATCAACTGGCAAACGAGCGCCCATAGAACCCATGATTGTAGGCAATCGAAGCTGCCACCCCGTCCGCTCCGAGGAAGAACTACGGGAGGTCAAAGCCCGCATCATCCGAAACCTGACCAAGCCCACCGACGGTTGGGCCAGTCGCTACCTGAACCGTCCGATTTCAACGAGAATCAGCCGGGTGATGGTTTACACAAGCATAACACCGAACCAGTTCACCTTTATAACGGGCCTCATCGCTTTCATCCCAGTCTATTTTGTGTTAAAAGGCGGCTATTGGAACTGGCTGATTGGTGCCGCTATCTATCATCTGGCCTCTGTACTGGATGGCGTGGACGGCGAGATTGCCCGCATGAAAATGCTGCACAGCAAATTCGGACAGTGGCTCGACACTATTTTTGATTTTGCCTCGATGGTGGCTGTCCTCATCGCCCTCGTTATCTCCGTCCAAAACCCGGAACATAACCAGCCGTTTTATATCCAAAACGCAGGCTGGGCGGCGCTTTTCGCTGCAGTTGGTGCCATTTTGAGCATCGTGGTTTACAATATCCGCTACAAACGGGAGGGCACGTTTTACATCCCCTACGCCTACCTCAGCAGCGAAAGCCACTGGGCAAAAGCCTTGGCGAAAATCAACAATATCGGCAAACGTGACTTTTATATCTTCCTGTTCCTGCTGCTGGCTGTCGTCGGGTTGTTCCCGTTTGCGCTGGTCTATGTGGCGGTGATGGCGATTTTGGTGTTTTTGCTGTCGTTGCAGACGCATTTTACAAAGCCGCAGTAGAAAGGTGACATCTTTTTGCCCGCAACCAGTTTCAAATTAGGCTGGGATTCAAAGGCAAAAAGGTGTCATCTTTCGGGGCAACCGTTTTCGAGATGACACCTTTTTGCCATCAAAATTCCTGCTAAATCTTAAGTAAAAACAGGCAAAAAGATGTCACCTCAAAAACTAGTCAATCCTTATTCTTGAAAAACAAACTCACACTGTATTTATTGGCTGACGGCGCCCGCCCCGACGTCTTCAAGCGCCTATTGGACGAAGGCCAACTGCCCAATATCCAACGGGAAATCATAGACCGGGGCACTTATCGCACGGCGACCTCCGTGTTTCCTACGACGACCGGTCCGGCCTATTTGCCCATGCTCAATGGCGCATTCCCCGGCACGATGAACGTGACGGGTATCCGCTGGTTCGACAAGGCCGAGTTCTTCAAAGACCGCTGGAGCAAGGCCGCCAAGCGCACCTACGTGGGGCCGGAGGCTTGGCTTTTCAACGACGATATGCCCGCCGAATTTCCGACCCTGCACGAGCAAATGGAGCGACCCTACAACGTGTTTTCGGTGATAACGAGGGGGGTGCCAAAGGAAAATGACCTCGGTGCCACAGGCAAATCTTGGATGTACATCAAGGCGCATTATTTCGCCATCAACCACCCCGTGGACGTGTCGGCCTACGAGCGCATGATGCGGGGGCTTGACCTGAACCCGGAGTTCTTTTTCGTGGTTTTCCCCTGTATTGACTGGGGTTCGCACTACTACGCCATCGAACACGAGCAGACGATTTACTCCTACAAATACCTCGATTTCGCCGTAGGCGAAGCAGTGAAAAAACTGAAGGCACAGGGCCGCTGGGACGATACGCTGCTCATCATTACCTCCGACCACGGCCTCACGGACACGCCCACGCACATGGATTTGGCGAAGTTCATGCGCCGCAAAGGCTTCCGCACATTTGCGCACCCGAACACTTTCACCATCAAGCCACAGGCCGCCGTGATGATTTCGGGGAATGCCTTCGGGGCGGTTCACCTATTGGCCAATGGCCCGGAAATCCTGCGGGGCGACGATGTGAAAAATGCCTTTGGCGTTGCCAATTTGCAGGAACTGCTGGCCGAACCTGCCGTGGATTTCGTGGCATGGCGTGGCAAACAGGACGGCGAGTTCATGGTGGCCAACCAGCATGGCGAGGCAGCGATTTTCGGCAAAAACGGCCAAGGCTACCGCTACCAGCCGCTCACCGCCGATGTGTTTGGATTGGGCAACCTGGCCTCGCCAATGGATGCCCAAGGCGCTTTGGATGCCACTTTCAACAGCACTTACCCCGATGGATTGGTTCAGGTCGAGCAGCTTTTCCGTGGCAGCCGGGCGGGGGACATCGTGGTATCTGCCAATCCCGGCTACGACCTGCGTGACCGCTGGGAAATACCGGAGCACAAAGGTTCGCACGGCTCCTTGCATCGGGAACACATGATGGTTCCGTTCGTTTATAACCAACAAGGTTGGGACAGCCGGAACGCCCGCACCGCCGATATTTACAACACGATATTGGATTGGATGGGGAAACCTACGAGGGAGAACAGCGATGGGCGGTCGCTGCTTCGGGGTTGATTGGTTTTGATTTAAGCTATAAGATAGACGATTTAAGCTATAAGATTGAATTACCGAATGTTTGATTTATGATTTCACGATTCAAGGGCCAAGGTGTCGGAAAATTTAAAATCTAACATCCTCTATCTTATAGCTTAAATCAAAAAATACTGAGTAGATAGTTTGATGACAATTGCCTACATCTCCAGCGAGCGCTACCCGCACCACAACACCAATACGCAGCAAATCATCAAGAACGTGAGTTCGTTGCGGGCGGCGGGGGTGAACATTGATTTGATTTTGCCGAGGCAAGCCCGAATGTATTTTGCCAGCAATGCGGGCTTGGAGGCGGCCATTTGCAAATACTACAATGTGCCGCCGGGATTGGGCATCCGACAAACGGGGCTGTTCCCTGCCACTCGTTTGCAGTTGGATAAATACTTTCACCCCATTTTCGCTATTTTTTATTGCCGATTTATCAAAGGATATGACATCATTTATACCCGCAATATTTTCACGGCGATATTATTGGCTTTATTTGGACTTAGGTTCATGTTTGAAACCTATCAACGGTTGGGCGATACCAAGCCCCGTTTTATTAAATTATTGACAAAACAAGCAAAAAAAGGACGGATGCTCGGTATGGTGTTGCACAGCAATGTAGCGGCAGAATCCATGCGTGGTGCGGGTTTTCCTTCTGAGAAACTGTTGGTTTTGCACAATGGCGTGGACAATTCGGATATGTTGCCCGTTTTAACCAAAAATGAAGCAAGGCGTAAACTAAAGCTCGATTTAAATGCCCGATACGTGGTATATACGGGCAATATGCAAAAGAATAAATGCGTGGAAGTAGTGGTGGATATTGCGGCATTTACGCCTGAAATCAACTATTTATTGGTGGGCGCAAAGCCCGATGATATTATCCGATTAAATGCATATTGCGAAGCGAAAAACGTGAAGAATGTGATGCTAATGGAGCGCAAACCTGTCAACGAGGTTTCGCAATACCTCTATGCCGCCGATGCGCTCATCATCCCGCCTGCGGCTGCGCCCATGCAATCCTTTGGAAAGACGGTGCTGCCGTTCAAGCTCTTCCCCTATTTGGCCGCAGGCCGCCCCATCATCGCACCCGACCAAGCGGATATGCGGGAATTGTTGCGCAGCAACGAAAACGGACTGCTCGTGCCGCCGGATGCTGCGGAACAGAACGCAGCGGCCATCCGTGCGCTGTTTTCCGATGAAAATAGGATGGAAAAACTGGCCGCCAATGCTACGGAAACTTCCCGCTCGCTGAACTGGGAAGCCCGTGCCCAAAGGTTCAAATCTTGGCTTAATACTATTTAAGATACTGGCTTAATTGATTGAACAACAGCGTGTTATGGCTTGGCTGCTTGGCCTCCCGTTCCACGAGTTTTCCTTTTTTATCAAAAATCAAATAAGTAGGCAGGGCCAAATTTTGACCATCGCCGAACTGTTGGATAAGTTCGTCACGAAGGGCATAATTGGTGAGGATATGGTAGCCCGTCAGGTTCTTGTCTTCAATGACTTTTTGCCATTTTGCCCGGCGCTCTTCGTCGTCCACGGAGACGTAAAGTAGCACGATGTCCTTGCCTTTGGCAAATTTGTCGAGCGGTTCGTGGTGGCTCATTTCGAACATGCAGGGGGCGCACCAGGTCGCCCAAATATCCACATACACGACCTTGCCTTTAAACGTCGCAATCATCTCACGAATGCTGTTGATTTCTTGGTCCACCCCAATTACGTTGATGCCCGGTACAAAAACGTGCATTGGTTCGCCGCCCTGCCCCGCACCAGCGGAGTTTGAGGCATTGGCAAGCAATGTTTCAAGGTGTGCGAGGTATTTGCTGTCGGGAAAATCTGTTTCCAGTTTTTCCTTTAGTTCCACCAAAATAGGCTCTCCCTTTCCTTTGAGTGCCGCATCGGAAAGTATGCCCGCCGAGGCATATTCCTGCACCTTGGGCTTGAGGTACTTCCAAATCAAGCGGTCGTATTCCAGAAATTGCTCGCCACGGGCAAGGTCGGCATCGGCAAATTCGCTGTCCTTCATAAAATCAAGTTGGTACTCACGGATGTATTGCTCCAAAAACACCAAATACCATTCGCTCACGGCGGCGGATATGTCGTCGAGGCATGAATCCGCAACCGCCTTCTTCCAGTAATTGCTCCAACCTGAGTCGAAGCGGTAAGGCACTTGCTTCAAGGCTGCCTGCCATTGCCGATAGGCAACACTGCTAAAAATACTGCGGTAATAGGCGTCGATATCGTGCTCCACTGCATCAACAAAGCTGGCCGAGAATCCATCTTTTGCTGTTTTTTTTAAGAGTTTTTTCTCCGATTCCAAATAATCGTTGACCAAGTTCCAAGTATCTTTCGGATTGTCTCCAGCTTTGAAAAACGGGTTGTTCACCTCCGAAAGTTTCCGGCCATTGAGGTCGAGGCGGGGCAGGGTCTGCAAAAATTGGTTCTGTGCGGCGTGTGGGCCTGTGAACTTCACCGTGCCGGAAAGGTCCTTGGCATCTGCTACAAATTCATCCGTTTGACCATCGGGCTGCACGAAAACCCGCAGTTTTTGGCCATCCATCCGAATCAGCAGGAAGCCGCTTGAGCCATCTTTAAGCTCAATTTCAAACTTTCCACCTGCGCCGATTGGCAAGTTTTCGGCCATGCCCGGCAAATATTTCCCCTCAAAAGGGCGCTCCACCACCACATATTCCGCCTTCGCATTTTTCACGTGGCCGATAAGCCGTTCTTGTGCAAAATTGAGGGATGCAACAAGGCAAAAGCCAAGCAAAAGCAATTGTTTCTTCATGTTTTAAAGGCGGATTTGCGAATGAGATTGATTTCGGCAGCAATACAACGAATTTATTGGGAAAAAAGATACGGTCAACGGCACCTCCCCCAAAAAGAAGCCCTCAGATTCAAGAACATTCTCAATTTTGCTGCCTGAAAAAATGCTCATGTCAGAATCTATTTCCTGCGATTTCCTTGTCATCGGTGGCGGCGCTGCCGGGTTCTTTGCGGCCATTCGAGCCGCCGAGGCCAAGCCTGGCATCAAAGTCATCATTTTGGAAAAAGGACGGGAAGTGCTCCAAAAAGTAAAGGTTTCGGGCGGGGGCAGGTGCAATGTGACCCACGCCTGCTTCGATGCAAAAGAGTTGGTGAAGAACTACCCACGGGGCAGCAAGGCACTGCTCGGCCCGTTCAGCCGCTTCCAACCGGGCGATACGATTGGCTGGTTCGACCAACGGGGCGTTCAACTGAAAATCGAAGACGATGGGCGGATGTTCCCCGTCACCGACAATTCCATGACCATTGTGCATTGCCTCCAAGCAGCAGCCGTGAAGGCGGGCGTGGAAGTGAGGACGGGGGAAAACGTCGCCCATTTTGCGAAGCAAGAAAGCGGAAACGGCGGCTGGTTGGTTGCTTCGCAAAGCGGGCTACAGTTTCAAACAAAAAACCTGATGGTTGCCACGGGCAGCAGCCCCCGTGTTTGGGAAATGCTCAAGGAGCTAGGACACTCCATTGTGCCGCCCGTACCCTCGCTTTTCACCTTTAATATTAAGGACAAGCGAATTGACGGACTCATGGGTTTGTCCGTTCCGTCGGCAGCCGTGAAGGTGGTCGGAGAAAAACTGGCGGCCACTGGGCCATTGCTCATCACGCATTGGGGCATGAGCGGCCCCGGCATCTTGCGGCTTTCGGCATGGGGCGCCCGCATTTTGGCGGAGAAAAACTACCGTTTTGAAATCGAGGTAAGCTGGCTGAACTATACGGTGGAGGAAATGGCAGAAGAACTCAACGAAGCCAAATTGGAGCATGCCAGAAAGTTCGTTGCTTCGCAATGCCCGTTCCCTGCCCTACCTCGCCGACTTTGGGAAAGCCTGGTTGCTTTTGCTGGCATCCTACCAGACCTGCGTTGGGCCGATTTGGGCAAGGACAAACTGCGGCGCTTGGCCACGGAGCTTGGCGGTGGCCGCTATCATGTCACGGGCAAGAGCACGTTCAAGGAAGAATTCGTGACGGCGGGCGGGGTAGATTTGGACGAGGTTAATTTCAAGACCTTCGAGAGCAAGCTGCAGGGGGGCCTTTTCTTCGCTGGCGAAGTCCTCGACATTGACGCCATCACGGGTGGCTTCAATTTCCAAGCAGCTTGGACAGGTGGCTGGCTGGTAGGCACAGCCGTTGGTTTGGGGAGCTAATTTACCTCCAAAAACCGCCAAGAAGTGATAGATATTCAACGAACTGGATAAAACATTGGCCAACGTTTCAAACTTTCTTTATTTTTGCGCCACTTTTGAAAAACCTTATCCGGTTTTCACCGTAAAACGGAGGCTAAATCAAGGTTTTTACTAAATTAAACATTCAGATTAACGTAAAATGGCACAACGCAAAAAGACAACTCAGCAAGATGACGTACTGATTGACATCTCTGAAGTTACCGGACAAGCGGAAAATTTTTTCGAGCAATATAAGAAGCAAATCCTCATCATCGGTGGTGGTTTGCTGCTACTCGTTGGCGGTTGGTTGGCCTACAAATTTGCCTATGCTGGCCCACGCCAAAAAGAGGCAGTGGAACAAATGGCGCAAGCTGAGTACCAATTCCAGCGTGATTCATTCGCCTTGGCGCTTGCCAATCCCGGCGGTGGTTTCCTAGGCTTTGCTGACATCGTGAAGAAATACGGCGGCACCAAGGCTGGCAATGCAGCACTCTACTACGCTGGTGTTTGCAACCTGAACATGGGCAATTTTGACGCAGCGATTTCTTACCTCGAAGATTTCAGCCCTTGCGATAACCTGCTCCCTGCTATGAAAAGCGGAACACTCGGCGATGCCTACGCAGAAAAGGGCGACCTTGCTAAAGCATTGAGCATGTACAAAAAAGCAGCTGGTGAAGATGACAACGACGTCATCACGCCCTACTACTTGAAAAAAGTGGCCATGTTGAGCAACAAACAAGGCGACAAAGCAGCAGCAAAAGAGGCTTGGGAAAAAATCAAGAATGAGTTTCCTTTGTCCAACGAGGCTCGTGAAGCTGACAAATACATCTCCAGCCTGAACTAATCGGCAAAATATATACTGACCAAAAAGGCAAGATTTCAACCGAATCTTGCCTTTTTTTGTTGCCCTGTCTTCATCCCTCTGGGATGAGCGTCAAATCCTCAAATCCTCGAATCCTCAAATCTTCAGAAAATGGCTACATCATTAAAAAACCTATCCACCTACGATGATTCCAATATGCCCTCGGCAGCAGGTTTCAGCTTTGGTATCGTCGTTTCAGAATGGAATGCCGAAATCACCCACGCCTTGTACGAAGGGTGCATGGAGACGCTGCTAAAGCACGGCGCAAGCGAAGAAGATATTCGAACCGTGCAAGTGCCGGGGTCATTTGAACTGCCCGTAGGCGCCAAGATTTTGGCTGGCGCAAAACGCTTTGATGCCATCATCTGCCTCGGCTGCGTCATCAAAGGCGAGACTCAGCACGACGAGTACATCAACCACGCTGTGGCCACTGGACTGACCAATTTGAGCATTGCCAGCGGCATCCCTTGCATTTTCGGTGTGCTCACGCCCAATGACCAACAGCAGGCCCTTGACCGGGCGGGTGGCAAGCATGGCAACAAAGGTGTGGAAGCCGCTGCCACAGCTATCCGAATGGCATCGCTCCGCAAGGAAATGACCAGGCCAAGTTCCAAAATCGGCTATTGATGAAAGCGCTGCTCATCCTAGGAATGCAAGTTGACCTCTTGCCCGGAGGGCCAGCCGAAGTACCTGATAGTCAGGAGCTTGTGGCCATCATCAATAGCTTGGCCCCAAGTTACGACATGGTCGTGGCCGCCAATTTTGACCAGCCCGCCGACCATGTTGTTTTCGCAGCAAACCACCTTTGGCGACGACCGGGGCAAACCATTCCCATCAACGGGCGGCCTGTTTTATTGCAGCATATCAACTGTGTGCCCGGCAGTTTCGGGGCTGAGATGATACCGGGACTGAAAATAGGTCAACCAGCTTTCACTGCTTTGATGGGCAGCGATAAGCAACTGCCACCACACAGCGCCTTTTTTGATGAAAACAAAGACCGGGAAACGGGGCTTGCGGCTTTTTTTGCTTCGCAAAACGTCTCGAAAATTGATATTGCAGGCATGCCTTTGGAAGGCGAGGTACAACACTCATTTGAAGATGCCATTTCGCTCGGCTTTCAAGCTAAGATACTTGTCGAGGCGTGCAGAGGCCGGATGGTTAACACTTCTACCCATGATTGAACTCAAAAACATCCAACCAACGCCGCTAAAGGAAACGCCCGGTGGCATCAGTCCAGCATCCGGCATTTTCGGAACGGAATGCCATTTTGAAAAGGGCAAGCGCTACCTCGTGAATGCAGCCTCTGGAAAAGGAAAGTCAACTTTCCTGCACATTATTTATGGCCTTCGGTCGGACTATGAGGGGCAGGCAAGCATCAACGGTAAAAACGTCCGCAGCTTTTCCCCCAATGAGTGGGCGGAGTGCCGCCAGCGGCAATTGTCCATTGTGTTTCAAGACCTTCGCTTGTTCCCTCAGTTATCAGGGCTTGAAAATATCCAGCTCAAAAACGGGCAAACACAAATGCGTACGGAAGCTGAAATCATGCAAATGGCTGAACAATTGGGCATGACACCCTATCTACAGCAGTCGGCAGCTACACTTTCGTATGGGCAAAGGCAGCGCATCGCCATACTGAGGGCGCTGTGCCAGCCATTTGAAATCTTGTTGCTGGATGAGCCTTTCAGCCATTTGGACGAGGAAAATACCCGAAATGCCTGCCATTTGATTTCGAGCGTTTGCGGGCAGCAATCGGCTGGCATGGTGATGGTGAGTTTGGGCGAGGAATATTTTTTCAGCTACGACAAAAAAATTGACCTCTGAAAAACATTGACAATCAGGAACTTATCTGAAACAAGCAGCGTTAAAATCAATAAAGTGAAAAAAATTATCAAAAGACGTTTGACAATTTGAAACTGGTCGCCTTATATTTGCACCGCTTTAGAAGAAAAGCAATCAAATAAGCGGAAGTAGCTCAGTTGGTAGAGCACGACCTTGCCAAGGTCGGGGTCGCGAGTTCGAGTCTCGTTTTCCGCTCAGAAGCCTTCAATTTATTGAAGGCTTTTTTTTTACCTTTACGTTTCCAATATACCCAAGCCCGGGTGGTGGAATGGTAGACACGCAGGACTTAAAATCCTGTTGCCAGACCGGCAGTGCGGGTTCGAGTCCCGCTCCGGGCACCTAAGAGCCGCTGTGAAGCCATTCGCAGCGGCTTTTTCTTTTTCGTCGCTGCACAAAATTTCTTTTAAGACTGCCTCCGATTTGTAGCTTTGCTTGGACAAGCCCCACCAATTTTTCAAAAATCAATTCTAACCATACGCACCAAGCATGAAAAATACCACTCGCCGCAATTTCGTCAAGAAACTAACTGCCGGGGCCGTGGCCACCGCCATTTTGCCGAAGGCAAGCCAAGCTGAAACAAAACCGGAAATCCTCCATTGGGAGAAACCCGAAGGCCGTTTTGGCCCGAACGATAAAATCAGAATCGCTGGTATCGGGATGGGCATCATGGGTTTTGGCAATTTGAACACGGCCATCAAAGTGCCCGGCGTGGAAGTGGCTGCCGTTTGCGACCTCTATGATGGCCACTTGGAAAGGGCGAAAGAGGTCTTTGGCAAGGATATTTTCACGACCCGCAATTTCGATGAAATCCTTTCCCGCAAGGACATTGACGCCGTGTTCGTGAGCACTTCTGACCACTGGCACGACCATATCAGCATCGCTGCCCTGAAAGCTGGCAAGGCCGTTTATTGCGAAAAGCCAATGGTGCAGCACCTCGATGAAGGCCATGCAGTCATTGATGCCCAAAAAAGCACCGGCAAAATCCTTCAGGTAGGCAGCCAAAGGGTCAGTTCTTTGGTGATGTCAAAGGCGAAAGAGCTTTATAAATCTGGCGTAATTGGGGATTTGATAGCCGCCGAGGCATTCGTGGACCGGCAATCGGCCAACGGGGCTTGGCAGTACAGCATCCCCACCGATGCCTCTGAAAAGACCGTGGATTGGAACCGATTCATCGGGGATTCCCCCAAGCGCCCTTATGACCCCTTGCGGTTTTTCCGCTGGCGCAATTACAAAGACTATGGCACTGGCGTAGGCGGCGATTTGTTCGTCCACCTGTTCAGCGGCCTGCACTTCTTGCTCGACACCCCCGGCCCTGAATTGATTTTCGCTACGGGCGGGCTACGCTATTGGAAAGATGGACGGGATGTGCCGGACATCCAGATTGCCTTGATGGATTATCCCAAAACGGCTTCGCATCCTGCTTTCAACCTACAAATGCGGGTGAACCTCATTAGTGGCGATGGAGGCGGCTGGATGAACCGACTCGTTGGCACCGAAGGCGTGTTGGAAGTGGGCTGGTCTGATGTGAAATTGCACCGCAACCCGATAGACCCCTACCCCGGCTACGGTGGCTGGGATACTTTCCACACCTTTACAGAAGCGCAACAAAAGGACTATGAGCGCTGGTACAAAGAAAAGTACCCGGCGCTTCCGCCCAAGATTCAGGAGCCAAAGACGCAGCAATGGCTGACGCCTGAGGGCTACGATGAGCGCCTCGACCACCATCGGAACTTCTTCGATTGTGTGCGTAATGGCAAACAACCCGTGGAAGACGCCGTGTTTGGCTTCCGTGCTGCTGCGCCGTCTTTGGCTGCCAATATCAGTTATGCGGAGAAAAAACTGGTGCGGTGGGATCCGGTGGGGATGAAGGTGGTTTGAGGGGTTTGATGAGTTTGAGGGGTTTGATGAGTTTGAGGGGTTCGATGAGTTTGAAGGGTTTGATGGGTTTGAGTTGTTTTTAAGGGCAGCTCAAATCCATCAAAGCTAATTTTCCAAATTGCTTGCCACCACGACACGACGGGTAAAGGTCTTGCCCTTGTGGGTGACGCTCACGGCGAACATACCGGGGTTCATGGCATTTAGTTCGATTCGCAACATGCCATCGTCCACGCAGGGAATGAATTGGTTGTAAACCCTGTTGCCAATTCCATCAAAAACATTGACTTCCACCTCCTTGCCCCTGAATTTTTTCATCAAAAGGTTGACCTGTCGGCCCGTCGGGTTGGGAAATATCTCAAAGGCGGCTACCTCCTTGAAATACAGCTTTTTGCGCTCACTGAACACCTTTTCACCATCGGATAGCACAAACATGACCCGGTAGAAATTGTCGCCCGGCATGGGGTCGCTGTCCTGCTCCCGAAAAGCATCGGTATCGCCTGCGGCGACAAAATGGTTGTCGTAGCTAATGATGTCGTGGTAGTCTTCCCCGTCAAAAGAACGCTGAACCACAAAAGAAACCAAGTTCTTGTCAAAGGAACAAGTCCAAAAAAGCTCGGCAGACCAGCCCGTTGATTCGGCGGTCAGCGTGACGATATTCTTGGTGCTTTCGGAAGGGAAATGAATAGAATTATGGCCAATTGCAGGCATTGAGAGGGCCAACATCAGTAAACTCAGAAAAGGGGATGTCGTATGTTTCATGGCGATTATAAAATAAGTCCTGTTAGTGTTGGGAGACGTATTCTATAGAGGTGGGACCATAATTTCTGCACAAACTTAACCAATAATAGTTAATTTCCACAGTTTCGACACAAAACCATGCAAAAAAGGCAGCCATAACTTGCCTAATTTTGCCGAAAAATAATCATATGGAATTTTTCCTAGCAACGTTATTTTCCCTTTTCTCCATTGTTGACCCGCCCGGTGCCGTGCCGGTTTATATCTCACTGACCGGGGGAATGGAGCCAAAACAACGCAACCGACTCGCCCTGTTTGCGAGCTTTTACTTCTTGCTGATTCTTGTTGGCTTCTTTTTGGCGGGCACTTATATCCTCAGTTTTTTTGGGCTGACCATCCACTCCATGCGCATTGCTGGTGGCATGGTGCTGCTGAGCACCGGGTTTAGCCTGATGGGCGGCAATTTTGCGAAGCGCAAAGGCTACGATGAAAAAGTGGCTGCCGATTCGCAGAGCCGCTCCGAAATCGCCTTTACGCCGATGGCCATGCCCTTGCTGTCGGGGCCGGGCAGCATTTCTTACCTCATCACCATGTTCAAACAGCATCCCGACTGGGATGAAAGGGTTTGGATTCTGGCTGCCATCCTGGCAATGGGCGTCATGGTCTATTTGACCCTTCGTTCGGCTCCTTTTCTTTTCAAGATTTTCGGGCAAGGCGGCCTAAGTGCCATTGCCCGCATCATGGGCTTCTTGGTCGTCGCCATTGGCGTGCAGTTCATCGTGGATGGGCTGGTGCATTTGGTAGGGGAAATGAATTAGGGAGGTGTTTTGATTTTTTGCTAAGGCAAAAAATCAAAACACCCCTAAAAATACAACTGGTCGGGGGGCAGCTAAGCTGCCCGCCGACCAGTTGTATTTTTAGGGGTAGAAATTTTGCGGAGCAAAATTTCTACCCCCTT
>JADLHE010000067.1 GCA_020848965.1 Saprospiraceae bacterium | reverse complement strand
TACCAAGTACAATAATGGAAACTGAAAATCATAAAATCGCAAATCTGAAAAGCTATCCAAAGCTTTGAATTCAAAGTCCTCAAGTTGCTTTCCTAAAAACACAAGGACTGTTTGACAAAAGGCAATGAAAACTAACAAATATCCTGAATACCTAATTGGCTTTTCAGTTGAAACCAATTTGGTGTTCAAATCTTCCAAATAGCTTCTTCCAGCATCTTCAATGTCTAAAATTTTTTCATCACTTTCCATTTCAAACTACTTGTCTTTTTTGATTTCTGGGCCACTAACATCAACTCAAGAGCATCAATAACAAATCTATGCTCAATTTTTTTACCGTTCATGCAAGGGTATTCATCAATGTACTATTTCCGCAGTTTAGCGGCCGATATCGTTGACAAACTGATTGTTTAGCTTTCAGTGCTGAGCTTAACCTCGCCAAAGGTCAAGTCTTCACCATATTCTTTGAGTTCACGTCTCAATTGTTCAAATTCATTTGCGAACCTGATTGCTTTGATAAAGCCATAAATGATAAATCCTTTGACGACTGTACCAATCGAAAATAAGGAGGCTGGGTAAACTACCATCACAAAAACCTGAGGAAGAACATAAACAGCAAATGCTGCTATTAATGTAATTTTAGGCTTTTGGAACATGAATAGTATTGCCAAAACATAGATTCCAATTGAAAGAAATTGTATAACAAACAAAAATGATGTTTCTGCCCCTTCATTGAGAGCAGGTCTTTGGAAAATAAGCGTAACAAGATTCAAGGCCAGCAAAATCATTAAAGCAATCCTTGCCTTTTTGATGTAATCGACTAAATCAATGCTATCTATTTTGATCGCTTCAATTCTGCTAATTTCTTCAGGCGATTGATTCTTGAAATTGTCATCTAAAGTTTCCATAGAGAAGCCGCTTAAATTATTTGATTTTAGTTTTAGACTTGTTTCCTTGCTGCAACCCCAAAACCACTACCCCCAATGGCGGCAACGTCACCGATAAGCTCTGCCTCCGTCCATGCTTCTCCTCCTTCTTCGTCTTGATGGGTTTGTCGTTCAAATGGCCTTGGCCACCATATTTCTTATCGTCGCTGTTCAGGACTTCCACCCAAGTACCGCTTTGCGGAGCACCAAAAGAATAGACCTCCCGTAGCACGGGCGTAAAATTGCAGACCACAATCAGCACGTCCTCCTTCTTTTCGCCTTGGCGCAGGTAGGTGATGACGCTGTTTTGCCAGTCGGCATGCTCAATCCACTCGAAGCCGCTGGGGTCGAACTGCTTTTCGTAGAGTGCCTTGGAGTCCTTGTAAAAATGGTTGAGGTCACGCACCCAAGCCTGCAAGCCCTTATGGTAATCGTACTGCACCAAATCCCAAACCAGGCCCCGCTCGATGTTCCACTCGCTGGTCTGGCCGAACTCGCCGCCCATGAAAAGCAGGTGCGTGCCGGGATGCGTCCACATATAACCGAACATGGCCCGCAACTGCGCAAACTTCATCCATTCGTTGCCGGGCATCTTGTCAAACAGCGGGCCTTTGCCGTGTACCACCTCATCGTGCGAGAGCGGCAGCATGAAGTTTTCGCTGAAAGCATAAATCAAGCTAAAAGTCAGTTCGTGGTGATGGTCTTTACGGAACAGCGGGTCGTACTGCATGTACTTGAGCGTGTCGTGCATCCAGCCCATCATCCATTTCTGGTCGAAGCCAAGGCCGCCGTCAGCCACGGGCTTGCTCACACCGGGCCAAGCCGTGCTTTCCTCGGCGATGGTCACTACATCCGGGTGGTCACGGTGCGTCATTTCGTTGAACTCTTTTAGGAACGAAACCGCCTCCAGATTCTCCCGGCCACCATACTGGTTTGGCACCCATTCGCCTTCCTTTCGGGAATAGTCGAGGTAGAGCATGGAAGCCACGGCGTCCACCCGGAGGCCGTCGGCATGGAACTGCTCCAGCCAGAACAACGCATTGGAAATCAAGAAACTGCGCACTTCCCAGCGGCCATAGTTGAACACGGCGCTCTTCCAATCAGGGTGGAAACCTTTGCGTGGGTCGGCATGGTCGTAGAGGTGCGTTCCATCGAAATCGGCGAGGCCGTGGGCGTCGTAGGGGAAATGCGAAGGAACCCAGTCCAGTATCACCCCGATGCCCGCTTGGTGGAATGCATCTACCAGGGCCATGAACTCTTCTGGGTGGCCAAAGCGGCTTGTCGGGGCGAAATAGCCCGTGAGCTGGTAGCCCCAAGAAGGGAAATAAGGGTGCTCCATCACGGGCAGGAACTCCACATGAGTGAAGCCCATTTCCTGCACATAAGGCACCAGTTCGTCTATCAGTTCTAGGTAGCTGAACGAATTCACGCCGCCTTTTTTCTTTTTCCAAGAACCCAAATGCACTTCGTAAACCGAGTATGGCTGCGGTTTGCCCGCCAATTCGGCACGGCGTTTCAGCCAAGCTGCATCTTTCCATTCGTAATAAGGGTCCCAAACAATGGAGGCCGTGTTGGGCGGAATCTCCCAATAGCGGGCGAAGGGGTCGCCCTTGGCGAGGCGGCGCTTGTCACGGCTTTTGATACTATATTTATAGAGTGTGCCCTTGCCGATGCCCGGTATCCAGCCTTCCCAAATGCCCGTGCCATCGGGGCGCAGGAAGAGTTGGTGCGACTTCTCGTTCCAGAAATTGAAATTGCCGACGACCGACACCTCCAAGGCGCTCGGTGCCCAAACGGCGAAGAACGTACCCCACTCCCCTTCCAACTGCATGGGGTGGCTGCCCAATTTGTTGTACAACCGGAAATGTTTGCCCCCACGAATCAGTTCGATGTCGAAGTCGGTGAGCAGGGTATGCGGTTTGACGTTTTGCATGGATGAGTGATTGTTGGATTGTTTTATTGTTGAATTGTTGGGAGTCAGGGCTATCCCACTAACAATCAAACAATTGAACAGATGAACAATTCAATCCGCAAAGGTAGCAATTTCGGGCAACTGGCCGATATGTTACCTTCATCACTTTGGCAGCTAATCTTTTGGGAAGGTCATGGTGTTTCATTCGGCATTCAATAACTTTGCAGTTTTGATTGTTGTATTGTTAAATTATTAAATTGCTTGTGTAAGCATGCGTCACATGGCAATACAACAATTAAACAATTAAACAATTAAGCAATTCAACAATCAATGGAAATCCACAAATGCATCATCATCGGCTCTGGCCCTTCGGGCTATGCAGCCGCCATCTATGCTTCTCGTGCAAACCTCAATCCCATCCTCTACACAGGACCTCAGCCCGGTGGACAATTGACCACGACCACGGAAGTGGACAACTACCCCGGCTACCCGAAAGGTATCAGCGGCCCTGACATGATGGAGGAACTGCGGGCACAGGCCGAACGCTTCGGCACCGATGTCCGTTGGGAAATGATTTCAAAAGTGGACTTCCAAACGGGCGAAAAATACCACAAAGTCTGGACGGAAGCGGGCGAAGAACGACATGCCTATACCGTCATCATCTCCACCGGGGCCAGCGCCAAGTACCTCGGCCTAGAATCGGAAGCCCGCTTGCTCAACAACGGCGTTAGCGCCTGTGCGGTCTGCGATGGCTTTTTCTACAAAGGAAAAGAAGTGGCCGTGGTGGGCGGGGGCGACACGGCTGCCGAGGAGGCCACCTACCTTGCCAAGCTCTGCCCGAAAGTCCACCTCATCGTGCGGCGGGATGAACTCCGTGCTTCGCAAATCATGCAGAAGCGGGTCTTCAATACCCCGAACATCGAAGTGCATTGGAACTCGGAGACGGTGGAAGTGCTCGGCAATGAAAAAGTTTCCGGCATCATTCTGAAGAACAACAAATCGGGCGAGACCCAAGAAATTGCGCTCGACGGCTTTTTCGTGGCCATCGGCCACAAGCCCAATACCGATATTTTCAAAGGCTTCCTCGACATGGACGAAACGGGCTACCTCATCGTAAAACCGGGCAGCACCAAGACCAATATCCACGGCGTTTTCGCCAGCGGCGATGCTGCCGACAAGGTCTATCGCCAAGCCATCACCGCTGCTGGCACAGGTTGCATGGCGGCGCTGGATGCGGAAAGGTATCTGGTGGAAGAGGAATTGGGTTAGTGCCATTGGTTCAGGCAGTGATTAGAAGTCACTGCCTGAAATGGACTGCGCTTAAACTGAAAATTTCATTTCCAGTACATTTGGCCTGCAATACAGACCATTTGACAGCGTACCGATGCATATTCAGAAAATGACAAAAGGGAAGTGCCTTACATTTTGGTCGTTTTGACTAAAGTAAGGCACTTCCCTTTTTATCATTCTATTCTAAACTTAATAGATTAGAACAAGTATTACTTCCCACCAGTCGCCGCCCCATTTGCAAGAATGGCATCAGCATCCGCCAAGAACTTCACCTCTTCCTTGCCCGCTTCGGCACCAGCCGGATAGCCCAAGGAGCCAAGGCTGTTGAGGTTGAAACGTTGGCCAGTTTCATCAGGCACGGCATAGAACAACCAGATGGTTGGATAGCCCCTCACCTGAAAAGCTTGTTGGAGGCCAGCGTTTTGCTGCGCCAATTCTTGTGGCAGTTGCTTGCGACGTGGGAAGTCCAACTCCAATAAGACCACGTTCTTCTTCGCCCATTCCACGAAGGCTGGCTTGGAAAATACGTTTGCTTGCAAGCGATGGCACCAGCCGCACCAGTCGCTGCCCGTGAAAAAGCCGAAGATGGGCTTTTTGGTGGATTCTGAAATGGCCCGTGCCTTGTTTAGGTCGGTATGCCATTCCAGGCCAGCGACCGAGGCGTTTTCCGTCTGGGCGGAACAGGAGAATTGAGTGGCCACCATCAGTATGGCGGAAAAAATGAGTACTGATTTCATGTCGAATTTTAAAGATGAACAGAGGTGCAAAGTTAAGGGCTTTATTTTCCTAAAATGGACTTTAACGGATTCTTAAACACGCTAAACCTTCCAGAACCGCAACAAAAGCACCTCCACCGCAAGTGCCAGCAGTGCAATAATCACGCACCATTTCCAGAGCACCACGCCTTTGCTGCGGTCGCTGACCACGGAGCCGAGGTCGGCAGCGGCATCATTGTCGAGGATGCTGATATTGGGGCTGGTGGCTTTTTCCTCCAGTTCGGTGGCCGAGAGGTAGCTCAGGTCCGATTCCCGTCGGTCGTAGTTGAAACTGAACTTGGCAAGGGTGCTGTCGGGGTTCAGGAAGAGGTTGTAATGACCAGCATCGAAAATCTGGTTTTGCAGCCCGATGAAAACCTTGGAG
>JADLHE010000066.1 GCA_020848965.1 Saprospiraceae bacterium | reverse complement strand
CCCACCTCCTTCCCCTCCACCATCACCTTTTCCATAAAACTGACCAATGGCCGCACCCACAGCTTGCCCTCGCCGTAGAGCGGCACATAGACCACGAGCGTTTCCAGCGACTCGGAGTGCGTGGCCGTGCCGATGACTCGGTAAAGATTACCTTTGAAATGGCGATAAGTGCCGGGTGTGGGCATGGTAAATGTATTTTGATGCTTCGTTAAATTGGCTGGCAAGATGGAACTTTATTTATTTTTTTCATTGGGAGTATCCCAAATACCGTCCCACCAACATTTGCACTCCTTGGCTGCTTTTTTAAATTGATGGAGCATGAGCATAGCGTCTTTTGCATTGTTCTGCTTGTCATAACTTTTAAGTTGCCGTTTAAATACCCGGAAGTGGGTTTCTTGGGTTTGATAAGCCCGCCGATAATAGCACCTAAAATTAGTCATGCCTCTCTCAAAGCTATAATGCTGATTTCGGATTTTGCTCAATTCCTCATTCTTTAGTCTTTCTAATTCAAAAATACGCGTTAGTGATTCTGAACCATCAACACTTACGCTCCAAATAAAAGCCTGATTTTCAGGGTCGTCCATGTCAAAATCTAAATCAAAACCAGCCTTGAGCATGTAATCAAACCATCTGATGTACAGCAGACTCATTTTCTCCCTATGTACCCTCCAATCAAAAAGGGTTTCTATTGCCTTCGTCTCAAATGGGAAATTTTGAATAGCTTCACCAATCATATAGATGTCATTTATATCATGGGTCTGTTCATACAAGTCAAGCCTTCTTTCAATTTTAATAAAAACGGAATCCCAAACAGTTTGACTGCTGAGTAGGGTACTTAAAGTGGATGCTAAGCAGAATAGTAATATTTTTTGCATGATTAGTTCAGCTTTTAATGCATAAACTGTTTACCGCAAAAAAAAGTACCCGTGTTAAAATTGCTCCATGGACAGCCAAACGATGAGGAATTGGCAGACCTGACAACCTTGATTCAAACCCTCACTTTCCCCCTGAACCCCCTCGCCGCATAATAAGACTCCGCCCCATTGTGGTAATAAAACACTTTATCGTACCGACGGTCGCAGAAGACGGCGCCGCCCAGCTTGCGGATGTCTGCGGGCGTTTTCACCCAGCTCGACGTTTTTAAATCGAACTTGCCAAGCGTTTGTAGCGCACGGTACTCCGCCTCATCCAGCAGTTCAATGCCCATCGAGGCGGCCATGTCCACGGCATTGTCGGCGGGCTTGAACTCCTTCCTCGACTCCCAGGCCGCACGGTCGTAGCAGAAGCTGCGGCGGCCCTTGGGGCTTTCCGGGGCGCAATCGTAGAAAAGGTACTCGCCCGTTTTGTCGTCGTGGCCGACCACATCCGGCTCGCCGCCCGTTTCCTCCATCAAGTGCAATGACCATAGTTTGCCGGGATGGGCCTCCAGCCGGGCTTGCACCTTGGCCCAGTCCAGTCCGGCATGGCGGTTCATGTTCTTTTCAAAACGGGTTTTGAGGGTGGCGAGGAGGGCGGTTTCTTGGTCGGGGGTGAGGGTTTGGTTGTTGTCCATGTCGTGGTGATTTTTAGTGAAATTAGGGAGGCAAAGCTATTAAAAAAAGCGCCGACAAACCCAGTTGCCGACGCTTGATTATTCCATATATGGTAAATGACTGTGCGTACTCCGATTTTTCTTTAATCACACATAACGCATGACGGCCACCGTCACCGAATTGGAAAATTCACCAACCAGTTCATTCTCGTTCCAGATGTATTGGACAAAATAAGTGCGCTGTTGTGTGTTCACATTTGCAGGCAATGGGCGGGCATCCACGTATTTGCGGGCCGTGCTGTTGCCGATGCGGGTCACTTCGCCATCATTGTCCTTGGCAAAAACAGCATAGCCTTTAAAGCCATTCAATGGGCAATTAATGACCGCTTGACCGTTGACAACCGTCACTTTAATAGATGGTTTCCCTTGCGCTGGATTTGGTTTTGTCCTCGGACGAGATGTAACGCCCGCCTCCTTTAATTGGTCACGGGTAAGGCTGAGGCAATTGGCTACCGTCTGAACATAGCCACTTATCCTTGTCATTGCATTCGGCGCAACCATTGCCGGAACCTCACCAAGGTCTTTCAATTTAGGCCAAGGCACCTCAGCCAAGGCAGCGTTTTGGGCATCACCATCAATAATCGTATTGCGGGTAGCCACAAAATCCAACCATGCTTTTTTGTAACCGACAGCAGCATCTTCGGCATAAGCGACCGCTTTATAGATGCTGTTTAACCAGTCAATGTCATCTTGCTTTAGTCTAATTACCGAGGCATAACTGGTGACAAATTTGATGAAATTAGCGAGCCACTTCGTAAACTCTGAGTTACGAGGAGGCCAAAAGAATTCCTCTTTCATGTCGAATTTGGTTTAAAAATTAAGAAAAATGATTGCCGGGACGAAGTTAACCCTGTCTTTACATTTTGTCAAGTCTTTTGCATGAAAAAAATGCGTCAAGTCAAGATTTTTTTTGACCGCCTCAAAAACCTGCCATACTGCCGCATAACTAAATCGTATAAGGGGTTGATTTTTCTATGCGAATATCCATATTGTATGCTGTAATATACATAGTGTATGCATGTAAATGCATGGATATGCAGATTGCAGTAGGTAGGGTGAGTGAATGCATTATCCTCGCTGCATGTATGCAAACACATAGGTGTGCGAATGTGCATACCTATGTATTTGCATGTACACAGTAGGGGTATGTAGCGTAAACGCATGGTGTGTGCAATTCGCACACCCATACTTTTGCATACACAATATGTACTGTATGCATTCACAAGGTATGGGTTGTCACGTCGTAACGCATGGCTTGTGAATGCACACATCGGGGTTTCTGCGGATGAGCAGCGTGGTGTGAGTATTAAAGATGATGAACATCAACGAGGTTAGAGAAAGGGACTACTTGCTCTCGTAGCGTGGACGGTTCCGCCAAAGGCGGATGACAAGGGGAAGTGCCGTGCAACTTCATTCTTTTTTAGGCTCGGGACTTTATCAGTTTGCAGTTTGGATACCAGCCAGTGCCGAACCGAGAGAAGCATATCGAAGAATCGCACTTCCCCTTGTCATCCGCCTTTGGCGGAACCGTGCAAGGCATGAGGGGAGTGGGCAGGGGTGAACGTCGGGGAGGTTTTGAACCTCCCCGACGTTGGTGGAACGACCAATACAAGAGCCGCTGGGATGGCCTTATAAATAATCAGTCACTGGCGAAAATAGGAGAACATTTTAAATAATGGCTCATTTCAGATTAACTTTGCAGCATAACTTCTAAGACAATGAACAACTTCCGATATTTCACCTTTCTATTTTCCGTCATCGTTTTAAGTGTTTTGGCATTTGCCACCAATAGCTGCACAGACAACCTTAGCTTTAAGAAAGCATCTGAATACAATAGCCAGCTTGACTCTACCTATGTTTACCTTCCTGATAGTTTAGCATATCACTTGCAATGGACACCTGAAGAAGGTTTAAAAATGCCATCTCCATCTGAATTCAATAATGCAATATTAATTCACGGGTATAGTTGGTTCCACGGATGGGATTATCGTTGTATTATCTCTGGTGAGAAAGACAAAAAATTACAAATGATTTATAGAGATATGAACACCATTGATACAATTTACGATTACATTTACCATGAAAAGAATCTGACTGATGGAGAATACAATTTTATTGCAAAATTGATAATTAAAGGTAACCTACTTAATTATCCACTCGACTTAGAACATGGTAGAGGCAAGAGTATGATAGATGCAGACACCTACTTTATCAGCATTAAAGAGGATGATTTTTTCAAAACTATTTTTTGGCGAGTAACCGACCTTGAGGAGGTTGAAAAAAGGAGCGCATTCCGGGTTCATCAAGCAATCTTAAAATTATCAGACTATCCATTGCCCAAACCTTACGTAAAGTTATTATCAAATTATAATGGCAACATCAATTGCGAAATTGGGCTTTCAACAAACGCTTTAATGCCTGATTATGAAGTGAGTTACAAAGATACTTACCTTGAAAAAGAAGACTCTGTTTGGCACTATGAACTATTTATCCCAACTTCTGAAATTAAACAGCTTAAAGAAAATTTAGTGTTTGAAGCAAAATTTGAAGATGGTAAAAAGATAATTCTTCGGGATTTGGAAATTGACAGCTCAAGATTGTCTGACAATCGTTAGTATCTTTCACCCCACAAACCATCACTCATGCAAACAAACTTTGACGCCTTCGTCATTGGCTCCGGCATCTTTAGCCAAGGAGCGCAGTGAGCATTAGTTTCATTATCCTTCAAAATTCTTTCTTATCACGTTTGCAATACCATTTTGGGTCGCAGCCTGTAACCATGCAGCCACCTGAGTAAAACTCTTCTTCATCTTTTTCAGGGGCTTCAGGGTCAAAAACCAACAATCCGTAAACAACAGGAATGACCTCATCTTCTTTATGACATATGGGACAAACTTTACCTTTCTTATTTCTGTAAATACAAAAAGGTGGATACGGAATTTTTACTTTTATTACTTCATCAATTTTGAGAACGATGTTTCTAACTATAGTATCTTGATAGTAAAATATAGTTTTTACCTGAATGCTATACTTACCTGAAGTTAAACTATCAAAAGAAAAACACAAGTTCTCATCCACATTTGTAACTTTTTGGATACTATCGCCAGTGAGTATCACCATTGTTGAATTTTCAACAATATTTTTCTTGTCTATTTTATTTTCAACTTTCAACCGACCATTTATCTTACTTGCCTGTCCATTGCTTTTATACCCGACCAGTAACAGCGCAGTGAATAAGCTTAAAAAAAATAATTTTTGCATAAGGTCTTGAATTTTAATAATAAGAAGAAGCATTTCACAAAAATGCTTCCATTTTTCCTACCTTCACCCCACAAACCACACTAAAAATGCAAACAAACTTCGACGCCATCGTCATCGGCTCCGGCATCTCCGGCGGCTGGGCAGCCAAGGAACTCTGCGAGCAGGGCCTCAAGACCCTCGTGTTGGAGCGGGGCCGCAACGTGGAGCACAACAAGGACTACCCCACGGCACTGATGCAGCCCTGGGACTTCAAGCACCGGGGCCGCATGACCAAGGCGCACTTGGATGCCAACCCGCTCATCACCAAGGCGGCGGGCTATGGCGAGGACACAGCGCATTTCTTCGTCGAGGATGCCGACCATCCATACGTGCAGCAAAAGCCGTTCGATTGGATTCGTGGCTATCAGGTGGGCGGCAAATCGCTCATCTGGGGGAGGGCTTGCCAGCGTTGGAGCCAGTCGGAGTTCGAGTCGCCGGGCAAGTATGGCTATGGCATCGAGTGGCCCATCGGCTATGAGGATATGGCACCTTGGTACAGCCATGTGGAAAAGTTCATCGGTGTCTGCGGCAAGCAGGACGGCGTGGCCTCCATGCCCGACGGCGAGTACCTGCCGCCTTTTGATTTCAACTGCGTGGAGCAGCACATGGCCGACACCATCCGCCAGCATTGGCCCGACCGCCATCTGGTGCAGGGGCGTTGGGCGCAGCTCAGCGAACCCACGCAGCTCCAGCTCGACCAAGGCCGAGGCCGCTGCCAGCGCCGCAACCTCTGCATGAGGGGCTGCCCCTACGGCGGCTATTTTAGTTCAGTGACGAGCACCCTGCCTTGGGCGCAGAAGACGGGCAAGCTCACCGTGCGCCCGCATTCGGTGGTGCATTCCATTGTTTACGATGAAAAAACGGGCCGGGCCAGCGGCGTGAAGGTGATTGATGCCAATACGAAGGAGGAAACCCTGTTCACCGCTCGCATCATCTTCGTGAACGCCAGTGCCCTGAACTCCGTGCTGGTGCTGCTCAACAGCAAGTCGGAGCGCTTCCCCAACGGCCTTGGCAACGACAATGGCCTGCTGGGCAAATACGTCGGCTACCATAATTACCGGGGCTACTCCAATGGCCGCATCCCCGGCTTCGAGGACAAATACATCTCTGGCCGCAATCCGGCGGAGTGCATCCTCGCCAATTACCGCAACCACGGCAAGCACGATATGCCGTTCTATGGCGGCTACACCATTTTCAGCGGCGCCTACCGGGTGCGGCAGGAGGGATTGCCCGAAGGGCAAATGCAGCTCGGTGCCGCCTACAAGGAGGCGCTCGGCCTGCCGGGTTCGTGGTACGCCTATATGTACATGCAGGGCGAGGTGGTGCCACGGGAGCAGAACCGGGTCTATCTCCATCCGACCGAGAAGGACCAATGGGGCATACCGCTGCTCGTCACCGAGGTCGGATACACCGAGAACGAGGAGCTGATGCTGCAGGATTTCCTCACCGAATCGAAGGCCATGCTGGAGAAGGTCGGTGCGGTGGACATTTACCAGCACGACAGCAAGCAGGCCCCCGGCCTCGACATCCACGAACAGGGCGGCGCCCGCATGGGCAAAGACCCCAAGACCAGCCTGCTGAATGCGCACAACCAATTGCACGCCTGCCCCAATGTTTTCGTGACGGACGGGGCTTGCATGACGAGCACGGGGAACCAAAGCCCTAGCATCCTGTACATGGCGCTGACGGCTAGGGCGGCGGGGTTTGCGGTGGAACAGTTTAAAGAAGGGAAATTGTGAAATTGGGAGCGTTAAGGTGACATCTTTTTCCCTGCTCGAATCGTCCAATT
>JADLHE010000065.1 GCA_020848965.1 Saprospiraceae bacterium | reverse complement strand
GATTTCGGGCAACTTCTCCTTAAAACGCCAAGTTAGGTTGGTGTTTTCGCCATAATAAATCAAGGCGTCGGCCACGAACTGACCCTGCTGCAAAAGGTGGCATGAACGGCTGAGATAGTCCACCCAAGCCTTTGCGCCAGCACCCGACCAGGTCTCCTGCCGGGTGAAATATTGGCCAAAAGGCCCCAAGGAAAAACCGGGCATTTTATCGTCCAACGGTTGGTGAACTGAGGTGTGTATGACGAAACGGTTCAGGCCACTGGCCAGCTCCAAATCTGCCGTGCGCTTGAGTTTTTCGGGGTGCCAACTGAAGGCATTTTGCACAGAAGTCATGCTCTCGGCGGCCACGATGGGCTTGCCGTAAATATGCGCCACCGATGCCGATTCCCGGATGTCGGCCTCGCTGCGCACCTCCTCGTCTGGGCCAGCGGCGAGGCTGCCCGGCGTCCACATAGCGCTCATCGGGATGTCGGAATTGCGCTTCACGTCCATGCCGTCGGCCAAGTAAATACGGCGGTCTTCGTGCGATTCGGTGTAGCGTTTCATGCCCCGCTTGTGCAGCTCTTCACCGATGACGTCGTAGTGGTTTTCGGCAATCATTTCGCCGATTGTTTTCCGAAAATCCCAGAGAAACGCCTCGCTCGCTTCTCGGCTTTTAACGATTCTGCCCGTCAGCACGGGCACCCACGGCTTGAGGTCGTAGCCCCTTCGCTTCGCAAATTCTTCGGGCATCGTCTTCGTCCAGGTCATGTGGCCCGCCTCGTAACTGTCGAGAATCATGTGGGACAATCCTTTTTCACCCATCAACCCGCCCGTTGCATCCTTGTACATATCAAGGTAGGCGTTGATGTACTTGCGCACAGCTGCCTTGTCGAGTTTGTCCACTTCGAGGCCGGTGGCCTCCGGCGATGCGGGGTGGTTTTGGCGACCCGTTAGGGAGTAGCCGAAGCGCAGGATTATCCAATCAGCCTGCTCCCCTTTAGGGGTTGGGGGTGTCCAGTCTAGGCTACCGTCCGGCTTCATTTTTTGGGTCAAATCAACGACGTTTTCCATGGGAATTGCATCCGCATTTTCACCCAAATAGGAGGGGTTGCCTTCCCGCCACGGGGTGAAGCCCGCCTTGTCCTCGGCTTGGTCAATGCGGTCGGCGGTATAGAGCATCCACTCTGCAACATTTACGCCGTCGGGCTTTGCATCACCGCCGCCACCCATCATAGCAGCCCAAGGGTTGACTTGCGGCGGCAGGGTTTCATAGCAAAGCCGCCAATATTTGGCTGTGGTGGCCGGGAAAGCGACCGTATTCAGGGGGTTGATACTGCCCGTGAAACTGGCGATTTTTCGGAAGTTTAGCCCATCATCACTGACTTTGATGCTGCGGTTGAGGGGGCCACCGTCGAACTCCTGCAAGGCAGTTTGAATGGCCCCTGTGAGCGAGGCAGCCTTGAAAGTTTGCGGAGCAACGAACTCGTATTGCACCCACATGTCCTCGCCAATAGCCATTGGCGGGAGGAAAGTGGATTTTACTAAGTCGTTGTCTGTCAAGTCTTTAAGCGTGAAACTACCACCGCTGGAAGTGACTTTAGGGTTCATATTGGCCAATGGTACGTCCACGTCCAAGAGCTTGTAGGCAATGACGAAGGCGTCGGCGTAGTATTCCGGCACGGGCTTGGATTCTTCGCCCATCGCCGAGGTTTTTGGGATTCCCATGTTGCCAAATTTCCCAGATGTGGTGGCTGGCTGCGTCAGCTTCCCACTGAAAGGCTTGCCGCCAGTTACCCTTGTTTCCGTCCATACATATTTCTTCATGCCATCCTCAGCAGGCACCCAAGGGCCACCCGTCACCGACCAGCCGGGCGAGCCAGCGATGGCCATTTCCAAGCCTTTCTGGTCAGCCAAGGTGGTCATGAGTTTGAAGGCGTCCTTCCATTCTGGCGTCATGAACACCAGCTTTTTATCCACGACCTGTGGGGTGAAGAGGTTGGCGTCGAAGTTCTGGAAGCCGCCAATGCCCGTGCGCTGCATCCAATCGAGGTCTTTTTGAATGCCGCTTTTGGTGATGTTGCCATTCATCCAGTGGTGCCACACACGGGGTCGGGCGGCGTTGGGAGGGTTTTGGAACTGGGTGAATAGGTCGTTTTGCGCCAGCGAAAAAAGCGGCAACAAAACAAGGAAGGGCAAGAGTCTGTAAAATTTCATGCGGCTGTTCATTTCCGCAAAGAAATGAAAAACTTACTGGGACATGCAACCCAAACTTTTCATCCACTTGATTTCTAGCGGTGTAAAGACGAGCGGCGGTGGCATTTCGGCATAGTTGATGGATTTATCAAAAACCCCTTGTTCGTACAAATCTGTCATGGCCTGGCCATATGGGGAAGGGTGATAACATGGCGCATTTTTTTTGTCAAGCGTATCAAATCAAAAACTCAACTTCCGATAAAGGTCTTCCATCTTAATGGAGCCTTCTCCGAGGATTGGAATCACCTCGTCCATCGCTGTAAAATCTTTCAAGGACCATTGCCCGGTGGATTGGTCACGGGTGCAACTGGTAACAAACATCTCAGTACTCTCGATGGTCAAAATTTGTTGGAGGGAAGGGATTTTGCGGTAGTTACGCTGTTTGGTGCCAAGGTCGAAATTTCGGGTGGAATCGGACAAAACCTCAACAATCAAGACTGGATTTGCGACTGCCACCATGCTTCCACGAAGCACCACTTCTTCCGATGGCCCTTGAACCACTGTTACGTCGCCATTATAGTAGCGACGAGTGAAGCCGGGGATGTGAAGGGCGAGGTTGCTGCCGTAAACGCTGAACTCATCATCGTTCAATAAATTAAGCAGCAATTGCCCCAATTTGATGATGATTTTCTCATGATTTTGTGTGCCATATCCCATAAATGAAATGATTTCGTGCTCGTCATATTCAATGCGGTACTCGCACTCCTCCAGCATATCAAGGAACTCCTCCCAACTGGCGGGGATGCGCAGTTCTTCGCCCATTTCAAGGCGCTCTTTCAAGGTGATGGGCATTTTTACAGCTACTTCCATGCGGCTTTTTTTGTCAAATATAAATCATTCTATTGAAAAATCGTGGTTGCCCTGCCACCCAACCTAACGAATCAAGTTCACATCCCCCTTCAACAACCTCGTGCTGCCATCTATCAACTCCACTTCGGCAAACCACACATAGACAGCAGGATTCATGGGCGTTTGGCGAAGCGTACCGTCCCAACCATACAGCGGGTTGTTCGGTTCAAAATGGTAGTATTGGTAAACCGTTTCGCCCCAGCGATCGAAGACGAGGAAGCTGCGGACTTCCTGCACACTGTTGCCTCCGGCAAAAATCATGAACACGTCATTCGTGCCGTCACCATTGGGCGAGAAGGCATTGGGCACATATACATTGGCCTCTTTTTTAACGAAAACCGTCGTATAGGATTCGGCGGTGCAGCCCGTCTTGCTCGTGATTTTTACGAAATAATCCGTTTGTTGCCTAGGCATTGCAATGGGCGAAATGCAATCCAAGCAACTCAGCGTCGAATCGGCCCTCCATTCCACCGAGGCTATTTCAGATTCCGGCAAACTGGTCAAAGCCACCAATTGGTAACTGTCGCCGAGGTTTATCAAAGTATCGGCTCCCAAGGAGACCAGCAACACGGGCGGTTCTGGCAAATAGGCCACATCGGTCAGTTCACAGCCATTGGCATCCCGAACCACGAGGTCGTAAGTGCCGGGCTGTAGGTTTCCGTTGGCGACATGCGTAGTGAACGTTTCGCCACCATCCAATGAATATTGGTAAGGTGGCGTGCCGCCAAATTCGTGCATAAAGTCAATCTCTCCCGTGCTTTTCAAGCAAGACGGCGGCGAAATTTCAAAATCAAAATCCTCGAAAACCACTTTCGTCACAGTTACTTCATCGGTGTTGGTGCAGCCTGTGAGCGAGTTGGTTACGGTAAGCAAATAGACCCCAGCACTGCCCACCGTCGGCGTCAGCCCATTTTGCCCACCGACAAGATTGCCATCAACTGTTGTCCAAACGGCGTTCCATTGGCCCGTTGGCAGGTCGGTATTGCCAGAGAGTTGGCCTTGCGTTTCGTTGCAATTGAGTTCCAGCCCCAATCCGGCATCCACTTGCGGATTGTCCACGTCTTCCTCAACGGTCACTTGCCCATCGTTTTCACAGCCGTTTTGCGTATTGGTTATATTCAAAAAATAGGTTCCGGGTTGGTCAATGGTCGTTTGCAGCGCATCGAGCGGGCCGGTTATGTTCCCATTGGTTGTCGTCCAATTATACTCAAACTG